>JAKRSE010000298.1 GCA_022402505.1 Fimbriimonadaceae bacterium
TCTGTTCCGCGGCATGACTCCGGCTCCGGGCGCCTGGTTTCGGCATCGCGACAAGACGGTCAAGGTGATCGAGTGTCGGCCGGTGCCCTCGCTCCAGGTGGAAGCGGGCACGGTCGGGGCGGTGCGTCCCGAGCTGTTCGTGGGCCTGCGCGAGGGCGGGCTCTGCCTGCGCAAGGTTCAGCCGGAGGGGCGGGCGGTGATGGATGCCGCCTCCTTTGCCAACGGGGCACGATTGAGCCCCGGCGACCGTTTGATGTCAGAGGACTGATCTGCTTTCTTGGAGACTGAATGAAGGACAAATTCACCCGCCGCACGATTCTGGGAATCGCCGCCATCGTTCTGCTCTTTCTGGGCTGGCAGTGGTTCGACCGCTGGAGCCAGGACCCGGAGAATGAGAGCCAGGTCAACACGGCCGGGTTCATCGCGGCTCTGGACGAATCCTCCAAGACGGCTGCCGTCTTCGATTCAAACGGCAACGAGGTGAAGCCTCCGGCCGCTCCCGCCGGTCGTGAGGATCGTGAGGTGAGCTGGGGTCCGACCGGCGCCCACGTCTTCATTTCCAGCAACCGCGAGACCGAGGGCTTCAACGTTCATCGGTGGAATCCGGTCAATGGTTCGCTCCGGGCCCGCAGCCAGGGCAGCCGAAACCAGTCGGCGCCCAGCTTCTATCCGGACGGCAGTGTGGAATCGCTGAGGGAAGGCCTGGTGGTGGGTGGAGGAACCGTGCAGGTATTCGACCCGAAGAAGGTCCGTCTCCAGCAGATCCTCCCGCCCCTGGACAAGGGTCGGGCGACCGGGGATGAAGGCGGAGGCATGGTCGGCAGCATGTCCGGCGCCTTCGCCGAGATCGGCAGCTCCTTCAAGGAGGCCGAATGGGGCCCGGAAAAGAAGGCGATCTTCGCCGTCATGCGGCGCGAGCGGGGCGAGGTCCTCGTCCTGAACGCCCTGGAGGCGGACGCTCAGGGGCGGACTCCTCCGCCCATCCCGCTCGCCGCCGCCGACCGGATCCTGCTGGACTCTCAGCCCGGCGGCATGCTGGCTGGAGTGGTCGGCTTCCAGTGGCCCGATCCGGCCGCGATCCCGGAGCAGTTCCTGAAGGACGGCGTTCCCCAGAAGCCCTACGAGAACTCGGTCCTCTTCATGCCGAGCCTGGACGCGCCGCCGCAGACCCTGCCGCCCTTCCCGGACGGTCAGTTCGCGGCCGAGCTGGCCCTCTCGCCGGATGGAACCCGGGCGGCCTTCGTACTCGCCCGCAAGGTGGATGACACGGTCGAGAAGCTCGGACTGTTGATCGTTTCGCTCGACGGTTCGGCGCCGCCCGTGCCGATCGACCGAGGCGTGATCAGTCAACCTTCCTTCAGCCCGGACGGACTTCGCGTGGTCTACATCAAGGCGGATGGAGAGGATCGGGCGATCTTCACCTCGTCTGCCTCCTCGTCGAGCCCCCGCCGAGTCTCGCCGTCCGGACGGAGCTTCCGATCCCCCGTCTTCAGCCCACAGACTCAGGGCTGAGCCGGCGGGAAGGGAACCTCCCGGCTGCAGGCGGGGTCTGAGTCCGCATGAAGCTGCGAATTGTGTTCGGAATCGGGCTCGCCGCGGGTGTGGCGGCTCTGGCTTGGGCGGCCCTTGCGCCCCGGGTGGAGATCAACGGTCGGAACGCCTCCGACGCCGTGCTGGAATCGGGGGGGAACACCTACGTCAGCGTGGCCGATCTGGAGCGGAACGGCGCATCGGTTCAGAGGCTGGGGGATGGGTCGCTCTCGATCCGCTTTGTCGGTCTGCGCGGCGCGGGGCCGATGCCGGCGATGGACGGCCGGCTGGGCGAATGGGTGAACAACGGCCTTCTCCGGGTGCGCATCACCAATCCTCGGGTCGAAGACAAGCAGTTCCGGTTCGACCTCGAGGCTGCCAACCTCGCGTCTCTGCCGACCGATCCGGGCGTGCATCTCGGGCTCCGAAAGCCGACGGTTGTGGATGAGCGGGGCAACACCCTGCCGGATGCGGTCGGGGGCTTCGGTCAGTGGGATCGGTTCATCACCCGCCGCCTTCTGCCCGGCCAGACCGGGATCGCGACCCTCACCTATGGCGTCAGCGGGGCCGAGCCGGACCGGGTGATCCTTGAGTTCGAGTACGAAGGCAACACCGCCAAGATCACGGCCGTGGATCAGCGCGGTGGGTTCACCGACGGGCCCGACATGCGGATCGTGCTGCGTCCCTGAGATTCAGCTGAGGAAGGGCCGGTCGCCGTAGGTGCGGTCGGCCTTGGCGGCGGGGCGGCCGATGTGCCAGCCCTGGCCCATGTCCACTTCTGCGCTCACAGCGATCTGGAGATGCTCCTCGCATTCGATCCCTTCGGCGACGACCATCGCCCCCACCGAATGGGCGCAGGCGGTGAGCGACTGGATCAGGCCGCATTCGCTCGCCTCTTCCAGCTGCAGCAGGCTGCGGTCGAGCTTGACGACATCCGGTTCGATGTCGAGGATGCAGGTGTAGGCGTTGCATCCGGCCCCCAGGTCATCCACCGCCAGGCTGGCGCCGTAGGCTCGGAGCCTGCCGACCGTCGCCATCAGCTGGCTGAGCGGCGGCAGTTCGGAGGTTTCGATCATCTCGAAGACGATCTGGGTCAGGTCCACCCCCGCCTTCTTCATCGGTCTCAGGAAGCGGTGTTCGAACCGGTCGGCATCGGCCAGGGTGGTCGGAGTCACGTTCAGGAAGAGCGACTCGCCCGGAAGGATCTGCGGCAGGCCCTGCTGGAGGGCCGCCTGGGCCGCAGCCTGCTCGAACCAGGGCTCCAGGCCGTGGGTCTGACTGGCCCTCACCAGCTCGAACCCGGAGCGCATCACTCCGTCGACCATCGACCGGGCCAGGGCCTCGAAGGCGACGATCCGACCCGTCGGCAGATAGACGATCGGCTGGAGGTGCGACTGCATGGCCGCCGGGGAGAGCGCGTCTCGAATCCAAGGCGTCTCGAGGCGAATCATCAAGGTCTCCAGGCTGACCGTGTTCATCGGGTCCAGCTGGGGGAGATCCTCGATCAGGGCGCCGCGGGTCTGGCTCCGACTCTCGGCGTCCAGCTCTTCGAGCCAAAGGCAGAGGCGGGAGAACCAGCAGTCGCCGGAAAACGTCAATGGCGCGGGTGGAGCCGCCACCCGATCCGCCAGACCTCTGGCTCGACTGACGCCCCAAAGAGTGGGGCACCAGACTGCGACCCCGCCGGAAATGCGGGGGCGCCTCATTGCATCCATGCGGGGCACCATATCGGTATCTTTGCGGACCTGCCCTCCTGGCCGGTCGTTCATGGGTTCAGACGCAGGCCGTGTGCGGGAGGGTGCAGCTTCGCCGAAAGATGGGCCGGGTCGGCCTCAGAGGCTCCGGTAGCGTCGAAGCATCTCGTCGGCCCGCTGCAGGGCGAGCCGGGCCTCATCGCGCCGGCCCGCCTTGGTCAGCAGGGCGATCACGCGGCTCCAGGCTCGGTCTACGTGGACCGGTCGGGCGGCGAGGAAGGCCTGTCCGGGCTCGGTCGATTGGTCGACGATGGTCTGGAGATGCTGTTCGATCGCCTTTTCCAGGACGGCGGCCCAGCGCTGCGGACTCGACCCCTTCGCTTCGGCGGCGGGAACAATTTCGTAGAGAACGGCGGGAAGGATCGGTCCCTTCTCCTCCGGCGGAGTGTTGAAGGTGCTCTCCACCGCCTCGATCGCCTCGTCGGTCCGGCCGAGATTGGCGGCGGCCCGGGCGTAGCGCAGGCTGTCGTTGACCCGGCGATCCTCCGTCTTGGCGACCTTCCGAGCCCGGTCGTAGAGCTCCAGGGCCCGCTCCCACTGCTTGGCGTCTCGGAAGAGGTCGCCGTAGAGCCAGGCGTTTTCGTCGGTGGCGGCTTCGGGCTGCGCCAGTTCGACGTACTTCCGGGTGAGGTCGGCCATCATCTTGTCCCTCAGTTCCGGGGTCATGGTCCGCTGGGCCACGCGGCGATCCATGCGTGCCCGGGCGTCCTGAAGGTTCCGCATCATCACGTCGGGATTGGTCCCGAGGAAGGCCTCGTCGTTGGGATTCGGCAGCTGCCCGCTCTGACAGCCGGACAGCACGACGGCCAGGCCGAAGATCGCGGTCAGCCAAGTCAAACCTTTCATGGACCTTCGATTCAACTCCGCCGGTACCGCTCGGGTTCGAAACCGGGGTCGCGATAGTTCTCCGTGCCCACCAGGGTCAGGACCGCCTTGCCCATGAGCCGGTGCCCTTGGAAGGGCGTGTTCTTGCCCTTGCTGAAGGTCCGGTGGACGTCGAAGGTCCATTCCAGGTTCGGGTTGATGACCGTGACCTGGGCGACCGGCGAGGTTCCCGGCTTCAGATTGCCGGCTTCCAGCCGCAGGATTTCCGCCGGCGTGGTGCTGAGTCGCCGGATCGTTTCCAGCGGGCTCAGAATTCCGCGGTGGGTGAGGTGGGTGAGGGTGACGGCGAGGGTGCTCTCCAGCCCGGCGAACCCGAAGGGAGCCTCTTCAAAGGGCACCTCGACCTCGTGGTCCGCATAGGGGGAATGGTCGCTGGCGATGCAGTCGATGGTTCCGTCGCTCAGTCCCTGCTGGACAAGTTCGAGATCGACCATGGTCCGCAGGGGCGGCGTGGTCTTCCAGTGGGCATCGAACTCCGGCATGTCCTCTTCGGTCAGGCAGAAGTGGTGCGGCGCGACGTCGCAGGAGACGGCCGCCCCCAGATACTTGAACTGCCGGATGGTCTCCACCGATCCCCAGGTGCTGACCCGGAGGATGTGGATGCGGCAACCGGTGTTGAGGGCGAGCACGCAGGCCCGCATGATCGCCACCTCTTCCGCGCTCCGGGGGATGCCCTTCAGGCCGAGCAGGGCGGACATCCCGCCTTCGTTGATCGATCCTCCGGCGCTGAGGCTCAGTTCGTCGGCGTGGATCAGGATCGGAAGGTCCAGCTGGAGGCAGTGCTCCATCGCCCGTTGAAGCAGGGCGGCGTTCTGGGTCGGGGAGCCTTCGTCGCTGACGGCGGCGACCCCCGCCCGCTTCAGGCTGGCGTAGGAGGCGGGCTCCCGGCCGTTCAGCCCCTTGGTGAGGGCGCCGATGGGCTGGACGAAGACGCCGCCCGTATCCGGAGAGGCGGCGCGGTCCAGCAGGAAGTCGATCAGCGCCGGGCTGTCCAGCGGAGGCTGGGTGTTCGGCATGGCGCAGATGGTCGTGTAGCCGCCCGCCGCCGCCGCCAGGGTCGCCGACTGGATCGTCTCTCGGGCTTCGTTTCCGGGTTCGCGCAGGTGGCAGTTCAGGTCCACCAGCCCGGGGGTGATCCAGAGGCCGCGGCAGTCGTATTCCGCCCCGGCTCCCGTCTCGTCCACATCGGGCCCGACGTCGGTGATCTGCCCGTCTTCGATGCAGACGCTGCCGACGATGTCCAGGTCGGTCGCCGGGTTGAGGATTCGGCCGCCCTTCAGGATGACCTTCACGCCTGCGCCCTCCCGGCCAGGTCGCCGATGGACCAGGCGAGGGCTGCCGTCTTGGCATAGATTCCGTTTTTCACCTGTTCCAGGATCACGCTCTGTCCTCCATCGGCCACCGCATCGTCCAGCTCCACGCCTCGGTTGATCGGTCCGGGGTGCATCACGATCGCCTCCGGGGCGGCGTGGCGCAGCATCTGGCGGCTGATCTGGTAGAGCCGGGCATATTCGCCGACCGAACCCACGTGGCCGTCTTCCATCCGTTCGCGCTGAAGCCGGAGGCACATGACGACATCCGCCCCTTCGATCCCGGTGCGCAGGTCGTAGTAGACCTTGGCCGGGAGCTTGGCGGTGACGCTGGGCATGAGGGTGCGGGGTCCGACGAACCGGACGCGGGCTCCCAGGCGGCTGAGCATCCAGGCGTTGCTCCGGGCGACTCGGCTGTGGAGAACGTCGCCGACGATCGCCACGCGGAGCCCTTCGATCCGCCCTTTGGCCTCCTGAATGGTGAGGGCGTCGCCGAGCGCCTGAGTGGGGTGCTCGTGGCGTCCGTCGCCGGCATTCAGCACCGGTCCGGGGAAGTGGCGGGCGATCATCTGGGGAGCGCCGCTGCTCGGGTGTCGCACGACAAGGGCATCCAGGCCCGCAAAGCGGAGGGTGAGGATGGTGTCCTTCACCGTCTCGCCCTTGCTGATGCTGCTGCCGGAGCTGCCGAAGTTCACGACCCGGTGGCCGAGCAGTCCGGCCGCCTGCTCGAAGGCGACCCGGGTGCGGGTGGAGTTTTCGAAGAAGAGGAGGCCGACGGTGCGGGTCTGGTCCGGGCGGGGAAGGCTGCGGCCGGCCGACAGCTCCGCCTTGACCCAGCCCGCCAGTTGGAAGAGCTCCTTGAGCTCGCCGTCGGTCAGGGTCCGGATCGCCGGGAGGGATCGGGTCATGCCGGTTCCGCCTCCCGCTCGATCACGGCATCGACCCCGTCGAGCTCGTTGTACTGGACCAGAACCTTCACATCATCATCGACCGAGACGGTTCTTCCGACGAAGTCCGGCTGAAGCGGCAGCTCTCGCCCGCCGCGATCGATCAGGACGGCAAGCTGGACCTGTCGCGGTCGGCCGAACTGGAGGAGGGCCTCCAAGGCGGCGCGGGTGGTGCGCCCGGTCGCGATCACTTCGTCCACCAGGATCACGACCTTGCCTTCTATGGCGAAGGGGATCTCGCTGGCGTCGGCAACGGCTCCGGCGGCCGAGTCGTCTCGGTGGGCCGAGACGTCCAGCTTGCCGCAGGGGATCGTCACCTCTTCGATCTGGGTCAGGGCGAAGGCGAGGCGTTTGGCCAGGGGGTAGCCGCGTCTCAGGACCCCCACGCAGACCACGCCTTCGGCTCCCTGGTGCGATTCGGCGATCTCGTGCGCCATGCGACCCAGGGTCCGGCGCATCGCTTCCGCGTCCATCAGAGGTCCCCTCATGAGCCTCATTATGGCCGGGGCACCGGGGTTGGCGGAGGGGAGCCCCCGGGTATTGTGAGATTGCAAGGAGACAAGAGGAACATGGGCGAGAACATGGAGAAATTCCGGCATCTGGACGGCAGCGAAGCTCTGGTGGAGACCGAGTTCATCCGCATCGTCTTCCAGCATGGTGCGCCGGACAAGGTGGGGATCAACGGCTGCCGGCTGGAGGACGTGATCGACATCGTGGTGAACAAGCTTCTGGACTTCCAGGGGCGGGACCTTGCGTGCGAGGAGAACGCGACAGCGCTCTACCACCTGGACATGGCCCGCGAGGCTCTCCAGCTTCGGCGTCGGCGGCGGGAGATGCAGGGCCTGCTCGGTCGCCAGGAAAAGCATCGCTCTTCCTGACGCGCCCGTAAGGACATTCCACCGCTGATGCAGGACACCACGCTCTGGAGATCGCTGGACCCCAAGGTGCAGACCTTGTGGCGGATCTCATCGGCCGTCACCGGCCTGCTCATCGGCGGCGCGATCGTGCCGGTCGAGTTCCTTGCCTTGCGCCGGATCGAATCCTGGCCTCTGCCCGCCGGGGTTCTGGCCGCGATCGTGGGGCTTGGGCTGATCCTGCTGGGCGTCTCTCTGGCCGGAGCGGGCTACCGCCGTGCCAAGTTCCGAGTGGGCGAAGACGATCTGGCCTATTCCCACGGAATCGTCTGGCGGAGCCAGCGCTTTGTGAATCGCGGGCGGATCCAGCACGTGGACATCACGGCCGGCCCGGTCAGCCGCGCTCTGGGCCTGGTCGACATCTCCGTCTTTGTCGGCGGCCAGATGGGGGCGGCGATCAGCATCCCCGGCCTGCCGAAGGAGGAGGGCGAAGAGCTTCGTCAGGTCCTCCTCGCGGGTTCGGTTCAGAAGCTGGTGGAAGCCCAGGTCGAGGCCAAGGCCGAGGCTCAGGTTCAGCCGACCCCGCCGCCGCCTTTGACCCCGGCGCCCCAGGCCCCGCCGCCGATTCCCCCCGTCGATGACCGACCCGATGACCCTTTGAACCGATGAGGCCGCCCATCTACCAGCGGCTCCATCCGCTGACCATCCTGGTGGAAATCTGGCGGGCCGTCGGCAGGTTCGTCTTCATCATCGCCCTCTTCATCTTCTATGCCGTCACGGGTCGCGGCGGGGACACCACCGAGCTGATCTTCGGCGGCATCGGCGTCCTGGTTGCCTTGGGCGCGATCGTTCGGTACTACACCTTTGAATATGCGATCCACGACGGGAAGCTGATGATCCGCGAGGGGCTCATCACCCGCAAGCAGCGGACGATCCCTCTGGACCGGATCCAGAACATCAACCTGCGGCGGGACATCCCGCACCGGGTCTTGGGCCTGGTGGACCTGGAGATCGAGACGCCGGGCGGGGCCAAGGCCGAGGCCACCCTCTCCGCCCTCAGCGAGAGCCAGGCTCTGGTGGTCAAGCAGCGTCTGAGCGGCGCGACCCAGGTCGCTCTGAGCCCCTACCTGGAGCGTCGGCGCGAGGAGGTCATCTACGCGATCACGCCCAGGGAGCTCTTTCTGGCCGGGGCCACCGAGAACCGCCTTTTTGCGATTCTGGCGACCCTCTTCGGCGTCTTCGCCGTGGCTCCTCAGGTTCAGGAACAGCTGATCCGAGACACGATTCGGGAGGCGGGCCGGGTGGCGGGTCGCGGGCCGGCCGACGCCGTCCTCTGGGTCGGGATCGCCCTCGTGGCCCTGCTCGTGGGCTGGATCGCGGCAATCATCCAGAGCTTCGTCGCCCACTACGGGTTCGAGCTGACGATGCACGAGGGCCGGCTTCGCCGCCACTTCGGCCTGCTGAGTCAGGTGGAGAACGTCGTGCCGATCCGGCGGATCCAGGTGTTCCGCACGACCCAGAACTTCATCCAGGCGGCCCTGGGAATGATGAAGGTCTACGTGGAGACCGCGGGGAGCTTCGGCGCGGATGCGGACTCCTCCCAGCGGGAGCAGCAGTCGGCGAGCCGCCATGGCAAGAGCCTTCTGGCCCCGCTGACTCGGGACTCGGCGGTCGGGCCGATGCTCCGGCGCATCTTTCCTCATGGCTCACTGGAGCCGGCGGAGTGGTCGTCGCTGCCGTCGCGGGCCCTGACCTGCGCGCTCTTGGCCGGATGGTGGCTGCTCCCGGCGGTCGTCGCGGGAGTCTGGTGGATCAACACCCAGTCCGAATCAGGACGGGCGGTCTGGCTCTGGCTGGTGCCGGCGCTCTGGATTCCGATCAAGGCGTGGTCCGCCTATGTCGCGACCCGGCGGCTGAAGTTCCACGACGACGGCGAGTTTCTGGTGGTCCGTTCGGGATTCCTCTTCCAGACCCGGATGGTGATCCCCTTCGAAAAGGTTCAGCTGGTCCAGCTGACCCAGAGTCCGCTGGAGCGCCGATTCGGGTTGGCGGACCTTCGGGTCATGACCGGCGCCACCACCCACGGCTCGGTCGCCCTGGCTCGGCTGGATGCCAAACAGGCGGCGGAATGGGCCGAATCGATCCATCGCCGCTCCGCCGAATCCGCCTGGAAGAATCCCGACGGATTCTGATCCCGGTATCCTCCGGAGTCGATGAAGAAGGTCGTCCTGGTCGGTTGCGGCTTCATGGGTCGGATGCATGCCCAGGTGGTCAAGGGGCTTGCCGGCGTGGAGCTCGTCGGGGTGGTGGACAAGGGGGGCGACCGCAGCGCCGCATTCGTCGCCGATTTTCCCGCACCGGTTTTTCCGACGATCCCCGAGGCCGTGGCCGCCTGCGGTCCGGACGTGGTGGACATCTGCACCCCCACCTGGACCCATGCCGACCTGACGGTGCAGGCGGCGGAGGCCGGGTGTCATGTGGTCTGCGAGAAGCCGATGGCGATGAACCTGGAGGAGGCGGATCGCATGATCGCCGCCTGCCGAGGCGCCGGCAGGGAGCTCTTCATCGCTCACTGCATCCGGTTCTGGCCGGAATATGCGCTCCTCAAGGAGATCATCGCCGACGGCCGGCTGGGCCGGCTGCTCAGCCTGAACCTGACCCGCTACGCCGGATTCCCCAAGTGGACCAGCGACCGGTGGTCGAGGCACGAATCCATGAGCGGCGGCGGGGTGCTGGACATGCACATCCACGACACCGACTTCGCCCTCTATGTCCTGGGTGATCCCGAGTCCTTGGACAGCTGGGGCACGGTGGATGACCGAGGCGCGTCGCACGTCTTCACGACCCTCACCTACGACGGCGGCCAGACGATCGCCCACTTGGAGGGAGGCTG
>JAKRSE010000299.1 GCA_022402505.1 Fimbriimonadaceae bacterium
GCTCGGCATGAAGCGCGCGGATGCAGTGGCCGGCCCTCATGCAGCCGTCCGGCCAGTCGAGTTCCGGCCCCTGAATGGGGCAGTGGGGAATTCCGGCCGGGGCCCCGTTGTAGCCGGTCGCCAGAATCCGACGCTCTCTCACCAGGACCGCCCCCACCTGCCGGCGAGGACAGGTCGCCCGGGTCTTCACCAGGTGGGCAATCTCCATGAAATAGACATCCCAGCCGGGGCGCTCCGCCATATTCAGTCCCGATTATGGGGGAGTCGGCATCGGCGGCCCAGTCCGGCACTCCGGAGCGGTGAGACAGCGTTTCGATGAGATTCCGGTAAGTGAACTCTTCACTGTGCCAGAATGGTGATTCTGGGGGGATTCAGTGATTTCTGAACTGGAAAGGAAGATCGGCGACTTGGTCCAGGGCTACCAGGCTGAGCTGCCCGGCGCCCACCAAAGGACCATCGCAGCCTGTCCCTGGCTCGCCGGAGTCCCCCGAGATCAGTTCTACTCCCTCCGGCCACATCTTGGAGACGCTCGCATCGTGGCTGCCCGGGAAGCTGGGTCTCCCGACTGGAGCTCGGCCTATGGTGCAGCCCTGCTCAGGGACCTGGCGCAGGGCATCGTCCCGGCCTGCCGGGCCCTGGACCGCCCGGACCTGATTTCCCGATGGCGGGAGATCCCCGGATGCGGCCCCTATGCCGAGGCGGTGGAGGGTCGATGGCCGACGACCCTGCCCAAGGAGCACCGATCCCTGGCCCGGCTCTGCCGAGCCTATGCGTCCCAGGCCCAGACGCTTGCCCCGGAGTTTCTCCAGGCGCTCGACTCCCTCTCCATTTCGGCGGTCGGTGTAGAGGAGTACGAGGCGCTCGCCCTCGCCCTCGTCCGGGCCGGACGAATGGTCGAAGCCCATGCCATGTGGAAGGATCTGGGCCACCCCGTGCTCGACTTCTCGCCTGATCTGGCCGACCCGGCCGCGGTGGACGCCGCCGCCGAGGCGGGCTTCAGGTTCGGCGCCAAGGCCATGAGCGACGCCCTTCGCTTCGGCGCTCCGGAAGTCGTCCCCGCCATGATCCAGGCCGGGCACCGTCCCGGGGAGCGCGACTCTGGGCTGAGTCTGGCTCAGTGGGCCGTCTACTCCCTGGCCGACCTGGAGCTGGTTCGTGCCTGCGTCGAGGCCGGAGGAGATCGGGACGGGGCGATCCGACTCGCCTTCGCACTCGGCCGCCTGGACGTGGTGGATGATTTCCGCAAGACCCACACGCTCCCCGCATTCTCCGAGCTGGAATGCTTTCTTCACGCCTGTTCCATGGGCGACGACGAGGACGCCGAATCCTGGTGGTTCCGGGTCCCCGAAATGGCCGCAAGATTCACTCCGGACCTCCGCGCCGTACCGGCCCACTGGATCGGCCGAGATGCGACCGACTCGCTGGAGATCTGGCTGAAGATCGGGATGCCCGTGGACTTCCAGTCGGTGGGAGGCGGAACCCTGCTCCACTTCGCGGCTTGGCGGGGGAGGGTCCCGATGATTCAGAGGCTGCTGGAGGCCGGGGCGAGCGTGAACCGGCTCGATCTATTCCACTCATCGTCGCCTCTTGGCTGGCTGATCCGGGCCACGGTCCGTCCGTTCGACGGCCGATTTCCTGCGCCGGGAGACCGGATCGAAGCGGCAGGGCTCCTGGCCGAAGCCGGGGCCGTCTTCATGCCGACCTATCTCCACGTCGCGAGCCCGGAACTCCGGGCCCTCTTCGGAGTCGCCTGAGGCTCACTCCAGGTCGACGCCGTTGGCGGTGAGCCGGAATCGGTAGCCGAACGATCCGGCAGCCCCGCGGCACATCACCATCCGGCTCACAAAGATCTCGAAGAACTCCATGACCGAGGCGAACTTGGTGTCGATCGTCAGAATGAGGGCGATCGTCTTGGTCGCCGTGTCCATCTCCACCCGGCTCTCGGTGACGGCATAGTTCACCCGGTCGTGGATGTCGAAACTCTCCATGATCGGATTCTGGACTCGGCTCCGGTGGACGTCGCTCTTGTCGGCGATCTGAACTGCGGCCGACATGATGCTCACCGGGTGCCCGGACATCTCCTCATGGTTGCCGATCGCTCCCAGAATTGGAGCGATCTCTTCGATCGGCAGACCCATCTCATTGAGCAGGGGGAAGGCGAGGGCGGCTCCGGTCATCGGGTGGTTCGCCCGGTGAACCACGTTCCCGATGTCGTGGAGATAGGCGGCGATCTGCCCCAACTCCACCTGCCGCCGATCCACCTGCAGGTTCTCCAGGATGTAGCGCGTGATGCCGGCGACGATGCCGACGTGCCTGGGTCCGTGTTCCGTGTAGCCCATCGACTTCAGCACCTCGTTGGCGCCTTCGATCAGTCCCTTCACCTTCGGGCTGTTCTTGATGTCCTTGAAGGTGACCTCGGCGCTGAGTTCAGAATGCATCAGATCATTTTCTACGGTTGAACGTAGACCCGGTACCGCTTTTGGCCCAGCCGCTTCAGCCAATCGTCGATTCCCTTGGTTCCCGGATAAGCCTGGATCCGGGGCAGGGCCATCGGTCGGAAGTGCCGGCTGACGGGAGAATGGCCCGGGCCGCTCCCGGCTGCCGCCACCGATGAGAATTTGATCAGCCGGCCGTTCCAGCGAAACCCTTTGTCCAGCCAGCTGCGGTCCTTCGGCCAGACCCCATAGGGCGTGGCGAAGGCGGTCACGCGGGCCCCTCGGTTTTCCAGGTAAAGGACCGATTCTGCCACCTCTTTCCGCCCCTTCTCCGGGCTCACCTTGGCCAGGTTCACATGATTTCGGGTGTGAGCGGCGATCTCGCTGCCCCAGCTCTGAAGCATTGCGATCTTCCGACGTCCCTCGCGTTCCGGCCCGAAGGGGCCGTTGGCATTGCAGTAGAACGTGGCCTTCACGGGGAAGTCAGGCCGATTCTTGGCCCAGCCGAGCCAGGCTCCGACAAACGTGTTCGGATCCGGAACCCCGTCCTTGGTGAGCCGAAACTGAGACGGGTGGCTGTCGTCGAACGTGATCACCACCGGGCTGGAGCCGGGCGGGATCGTCATGCGGTTTTCCGCGTACTCCGAGACGGTCACCGGCCGGAAGCCCAGCTTGTAGAGGCGTTCCAAGTCGCTCAGGAAGTTGGCCCGAGACCGAACCATGTACCGCTCCTTGGGCCCCATTCGGTGGTACATCAGGACGAGGACCTTGCCGCCCAAGTCACCAGGACGGTTTGTGAGGCGCGGAGCCGGATTGGGCTGCGGGGGAGGAACGGATCCCCCCAGGGCCGTAAACGAGATCGTCCCGGGCAGGCAGAGCGTCAGGAAGGCAGCCGCCCCGCGGACCGCCCGCCTTACTCCTCGCCCAGCTCCGGTTCCTGGATGGCGAGCTCTCGAATCCTCTGCTCCGTCTGTTTGACCCACTCCCTGGCTCCCAACGCCGAGTCCGCTTCGGCGTGAATGTGGACGCATGGGTCAAACGAATCCGGCAGAACCATGACCCAGGCCCCACTGACCCTGCATTTTAGGCCATCGGTGGTGTCGATCTCGCCGATTCGGGCCCATTCTTCTGCCAGAACGCGCATCACCAGTCCCTTCGCGCTGCTGGGGCAGAATGGCGAGGCTTCGGCCGTATAAAACTCGGGAAGCTCGTCGATCACATCGCTCAGCCGGCGGCCTTGGCTCCAGAGGAGTCGAAGCATCTGCGCCAGGCCGAACATCGCATCCGGCCCGTTGGTGAGTCCGGGGAAGATCAGCGCCCCTTCGTGGTCGCCCGCAAGGTCGCAGGCTGAATCCAGAGCCGCGTCGATCATCGGCCGCCGTCCGACCTTGGTTCGGAGCACCTCGGCACCCTTGGCCTCAAGATGCTGGACGAGCCGGTCCGGGACTCGAACATCCAATGCGATCCGCGCTCCCGGCTTGCTTTCCGCCGTCAAGGTGGCGGCGGCGGCCAGCAGGGCAGGCCCTTCCAGCGGCAGGCCGCGATCATCGATCAGAAGCATCCGCTCGCCTTCGTTCAAGAAGAGCACACCCAGATCGGCGCGGAGCGAAGACACGATCTTGGCGGCGTTGGCGGTGAAGGCCTGAATCTCCGCCGCGACCCGAGGCGCCTTGCGGGCGTCGTTCAAGACGTTCAGACTCAAGGCCTGGCCGTGAAGGACGTCCAAAATCGCCGGGAAGATCGGGCTGATCGAACTGTATCCGTAGTCCACCACGACCTGAAAGGCGTCGGGCGGCTCCACCGGGCCAAGGGCCTTCCAGAAGTCGGCCTGGTACAGCTCGGCCGCGCGTGAGGCGACTTCGATGATGCCCACGTCATCCGGGTCGGTCCGTCGGAACTCCTCGCGGTAGAAGTTGGCCTCGATCTTCCGCTGTCGGGAGGCATCGATGCAGCGGCCGTCGGCATCGAAGAATTCCAGGACGGTCAGCCGACTGCTCCCCGGCATCTTGCGGGTGCTGATCGCGCCGGTGGCCGATGAGGCCCGGATGTGGTGACGGGTGATCGGGAGCGGGCTGCTCCTCATGTCCACCACCGTGATGCCGCAGCTCAGCAGGCTGGAAATCAGGGCCCGCTTCGTCATGCGGCTGCTGCGGCTGGAGTCCCTCGCCGTGACGATTCTCGCTCCCATTGGAATCGTGGAGCCGAAGGCCAGGCCCAGCTTGACCGCAAACTCCGGCGTGATCTCCAGATTGCTGAGCCCGGCGACCCCGGTCTCACGGAAGAGGGCGCTTCGCCATCGGTCGCCCGAGATGAGCGACAGGTTCAGCGTCGAACCCCGCTCGATCATCTTGTTCGGCCAGACCTTCACCTTGGCTTTGATGTGGCTGCCGACATCCACCAGCGTGTTGTCGCCGATCACCACGTCCTGCCGAAGCACCGTCTCCCGCTTGATCGTGCAGTGGGAGCCGACGATGGCCCCGTCGCACTGAACATCCGGCCCCAGATAGGTGGATTCCCACACGACCGAATTGGCGATCTCCGCCTGTTCATCCACCAGGCAGCCGTCGCCGATGACCGTCGCCGGGCCGATCACGGCGTTTGATTTGATCCGGCAGTCGGCGCCGATGCAGACCGGGGCGATGAAGGTGACGCCCGGGTCGATGATCGTGTCGGCTCCGACCCAGACGCCCGGCTGAATCTCCCGGCCCGGAACCTCGAGGCCGGTCCGGCCGCCCAGCAGGTCCAGCTGGGCCTCCCGGTACTGCTGAATCTGGCCGATGTCCGACCAGTAGTCGTCCATGATCCAGCCGTTGATCGACGCGCCCGACTGGAGCAGCTTGGGAAACACGTCCCGGCTCCAGTCCGAGTTCTCTCCGGGCTCGATCAGGTCGAGGACTTCGGGTTCCAGGATGTAGATCCCGGTGTTGACGGTGTCGCTGAATACTTCCGACCAGCCCGGCTTCTCCAGGAACCGTTGGATCCGCCCGTCGTCATCGGTGATCACCAGGCCGAAATCGAGCGGGTTGGGCACCCGCTTCAGCACGAGGGTCGCCACGCTCTTCCGCTCCTTGTGCCAGGCCAGGGCGGCGGTCAGGTCGCAGCCGGTCAGCGCGTCGCCGCTGATGATGACGAAGGTGTCGTGCTTCAGCGCTTCTTCGGCCAGCTTGACCGAGCCGGCGGTTCCCAGGGGCTTCGGTTCCAGGCTGTAGGTCAGCTTGACCCCGTAATCGGACCCGTCGCCGAAGCACCCGGTGATCTCTTCGGCCAGGTAGTGCAGGGTGGCCACCACTTCCGTGAGGCCGTGGCGGGCCAGGAGCTGGAGGATGTGGGCCATGATCGGCCGGTTCGCGACCGGAACCAGCGGCTTCGGCCGATTCACTGTCATGGGACGAAGGCGTGAGCCCTCTCCACCCGCCATCACAACCGCTTTGATGCCCATGGACGCCCCCTCAGCCCCTGCGCCCCGGGGGAGCGCCGGGAAGTGAAGATGATCCGAGCTTATCGGGTTTCCGCTTGGATTTGCTTGGTCCTACTCGCCTCAGTAGGCTGAGCTTCGGTGACTCACCGAAAGAACAATCATGACGTTTTCTTCGAGTTCAAACATGATCCGGTAGTCGCCCACACGAAGCCGGAAGTCCGGCCGCCCCTCAAGCTTCTTGACGTCGCCTCGACCGTCCTCGGCGTATGCTCGCACTGCCTTGGCTATCCGTCGCGCCGCATCCGGGTTCCCCGAAGCAAGCCTGGTCAGTGTCTTTTCCGCCTTCCGGCTGAAGTTGACCGAATAGGGAGGCATCGCTCCCGATTCAGTCTTGCGCGCTGAGCCGATTCAGCAGGGCCTGAGAGGCCTCCAGGCCGATCAGTCCGGAAGACCTTCCATCCTCGGCCTCGACGAGGTCGATGGCATCCTCCAGAGACACCTGTCCTTCACAAGTCAGATGAATGGCCGCCTCAAGGCTCCCAACAAGGACAGGAGGGGCCTGCTCGATGATCCTTACGTGGACGACATTGTTCATTCTTGAGATTCCAGGCCGAGTGTACGCTGTTCCTCAAACACCCGAAGAACACAATCCGAGTTGCTCGTCTCGCCATTGATTTTGACGTCGAATCGGTACTCTCCTGCTCGGGGCAGGGCCAGGTTTTCGCAGGGAATGAGCAGATCCACGTTCCCATGCATTCCTTGGCCCTTCTCAACCCGGATATCGGCAGAGGCCTGCCACAACGGGAGTCCGTCGCCGGTGATGAAGACCACTTCCACCCGATGCGGCTGTCCGACCTCGGACGCCATGACTCGGAGGCGGACGACCAAGACGGCTCGGCTGAGCGTTGCTGGAGTCTTCGGAACAGAGACCCCTTCAAAGACCCCAAGAATGTTCAGTCGACGGTCTGCAGTCTGGTTTGCACCTTCGGCCAGCAGAGCGAAGCGGCACTCCATCCCCTCTAATCTACCTTTCCCGAAGTCAACCTGGAGCCCTTGACGAGAATTGAACTCGTGACCTCTCCCTTACCAAGGGAACGCTCTGCCGCTGAGCTACAAGGGCCCGATCTGGTGGGGAGAGCAGGATTCGAACCTGCGAAGGCTCTCGCCGACAGATTTACAGTCTGTTCCCATTGGCCACTCGGGCATCTCCCCAACCGGGGCTCGGATCGTACCCGCTGATCGGCAGGCTGCCTCCGCCCAGGCCGGGACCAGGCCAGGACCGGTCAAAGACCGTCCAGGTAAGCCTCGAGCCCTAGGGTCAGTCCAGGACGGTCCGCCACCCGACGAAGCGAGAGCAACACTCCGGCCATGAACCCCCGGCGGTCCGTCGAATCGTGCCGGAGCGTGAGAATCTCTCCCGGAGCCCCGAACAGCACCTCGTTGTGGGCCAGCATCCCAGGAAGCCGGACCGAATGAACCCGGACTCCCTCGATCTCCGCCCCCCTTGCGCCTTCGTGGAGGACCGATTCTTCGCGCTGCCGCCCCGGAGCCTCTCGAGCAGCGGACATGCGCCGGGCCAGGGCGGTCGCGGTTCCGCTGGGCGCGTCCTTCTTGCCGTCGTGGTGCAGCTCGATGATCTCGAAATCGGGCATCCACCGAGCGGCGGCCTCGGCGAACCGCATCATCAGCACAGCTCCCAGGGCGAAGTTCGGAATCACGGCGGCGGAAGTCTTCCGATCCTCCGTCAGACGGGCCAGCTCGGCCAAATCCTCCTGGCTCAGACCGCTTGCCCCGACGACGATGGGAATCCGCCTCTCCAAGGCGGCTCGGGCGTGGGCCATCGCGGGCTCATGGTGGGTGAGGTCCAGGACGACGTCGGGCGACACCCGGTCGAGAAGCGTCGGCAGGTCCGATTCCAAAACGAGGCCGCGGCCCGCCTCGCCGACCAGGTCGTTCAGGGTCTTGCCCGCCGCCCGGCCGGCGGTCGCTCCCGCCAGTTCCAGATCGGTCGATTCGTGGATCGCCAGGCAGGCTTCCCGCCCCATGCGCCCCGAGGCCCCCGCGATCACGACCCGGATCACAGGACCACCCCCCGGCGAGCCAGCGTCACGACGGCTTCGGCATCCCGGATCTCGGCAAGAAGCGGCAGGCGGTCCGGGCCGATGATCCAACGCTCTCCCGGCTCGAAGTGGAAGAGAAGCCCCGCGGCCGTGCGTCCGTCGCTCGTCAGGCGGCCTTGACCGAGGAAGGCTTCGCGGATCATCGCCCATGAGCCGGATTCGAGATCGAACCAGGACCCCTCCACAACCGTCGGCTCCGTCGGCGGTGCCGCGAACATCCAGATTCGGGACATGCGGCGAAGAGCCCGTCCGGCCGGAGCCGGGTGGGTTCCGAGATGGCGGCTTTCACCGGAGACTTCGACCCGGTCCGGTTCGAATCTGAGCGCCGATTCGGTCAGCCCGGCATCGTCCCGGACCCTCCGCACCAGCCGACGGCACAGACCGTCCCGGCTCCAGTCCTCGTCTTCGGAAACGAAGAACTTCCCGCCGTCCGGCTGCTTCACGGTCGTGATCCACTTGATTCGGGGGCCGTCGTCGGGCCGATCCTCAACCTGCACCTCGATCGTCCCGATCGGCCGGCGGTCCACGGAGACGTCGAGAACCGTCCGTCTTGAGGGCCGGATTTCGGCCTGACCTGCCGCCAGGCCCACGAAGAGGGCGGCGATCACGAGACCCGCTCCAGCCGGGTCTTGCCTCGGATCACCCGCAAAGGATTGCCGTTCACATCGAGCCAGGTCTGGGCGTCGTCGGTTCGGATCAAGTGGGCCTGCACCTTGCGCCCGCCCCAGTCCACCGTCTGGAGACCCACATAGGTTGCCGAACCGTCCACCCACTCCTGCCGGGCCAGATCGAAGCGTGAGCGGTTCACGGTGGTGCCGGGGCGAGGGCGATCACGGATGATCCAGAACTCGTCCTCGGCCAGGATCCGCCGACCCGGCATCGGCACCCGCCGCGCCGCCCGCTGGCTGCCTTCGCCGAGCGTGACCTCCACGATGTCGGCAAGGAAGTCGGCCCTCACCATCTGAACCACTCTGCCGTCGCTCCCGAGCGTCCTCTGGATCTGCCGGATCGGCCGGCCCGCCTTGTCATAGATCGACTCCTGAACCACGGTCGAGACCTTTCCGTCCTGGCGGAGTCTGAGCGTCATGGAGATCTGCTTGGCGCCCGTGCTCAGGATCGTCTGATCGAGGGTGACCATTCCCGTGGGGCCTCCCTCCACCGTCACCTTCATCTGAATCGGAGCGGCCAGGGCCGCGGACCCCAGCGGGAGCAGGGCGAGAATGGCGGAAGTCTTCATGTCAGCAGGTGTTCGGCAGCGCGGATCCCGGTGTCGTAGGCCGCTTCCAGTCGGGGCGCCAGAAGCGCGTCTCCCGCCACGACGAGAGTCGATCCGGGAGGATTCAACGCTCCAAAGCTCACGGGGGTCTCCGGCTGAGAGAACTTCCAGCGGTGGACCTGGGCGACGGCCGGAGCCGGCCAGTCCTCTCCCAACAGACGCTTGAAGTCGATCAGCAATTCGTCCACGATCCGCTGCGGCTCTCCCTCCCACCTCAGCCGGGCATAGGCATCGCTGACCTGCAACACAAAGGCCGAACAGCCGGCCGGCGCGCGCTCCGGCGACTTCAAATGCTCGGCCGAGAGCCAGGTCAGCGGCTCGTCCTGCTTCACGTCCAGCAGGGCGAACCAGTCCGAGTCGAAGGACCGTTCGAAGCCGAGCATGATCGAAAGCGACCGACGGTAGCGGACCTGCTCCAGCGGGCGGAGCTGGGGAGCCTCGGGCATCAGTTCCAGAATCTGCTCGGCCGGAGGGGTCAGGACGACTGCGTCGAATCGCTGCTCCTCCACCTTCCAGCCTCCCCTTTCCCGGGTCACCGACCCGATCCGGCACTCACGAACCACGGTCAGGTCTCGAGCCAGCACCTTGCCGATCACGCTGATCCCGCTGCGGAAGGCCCATCGCCTCCGCGCATTTCGCTCGGGGTCTCCGGCGAAGATTCGGCCGCGGTCATGCAGGTGGATCGGCCGGTGGAGGGGGATCATCTCCTCCGGGTCGACCTCGTCCAACAGCAGCCGCTCCAGAGCCGAGTCTTCCGCCGAGAGAAGCGTCGCCCCCTTGTCGAAGGTGTAGCCCTCGATCCGCTGGGTCGCCGCCCGACCCCCGAGGCCTCGCGACTT
>JAKRSE010000300.1 GCA_022402505.1 Fimbriimonadaceae bacterium
CCCTCGGGAAGCCTGCGAATCGGTGATCCGCCACATGAACCGCCGTCATGCCGAGGGCTTTCGACTCCCCTGCGTGGTTCTGGCAATGAATCCGCAGGGACAATGGGGAGCGGCTGCCGCCGGAGGCGACTTCGACCTCTGGATCCGCACCCCGGACGGCGCCGTTTCGGTCGAGCACTTCGAACCTCTTTTCCCATGACCAACCGCGAGCGAGACATTGAACGGGTGATCGGCCGAGAGCCCCTCGGCTGTCCCAACGACCTGCTGGTCGAGGAGCTGCGGACGACGGTCCAGGAGCTCGGCGAGCCGCTGGAATCCCTGAAGACGTCCGGCGCGGTTCTCGGATTCGCGGGCCTCTGGTTCACTCCCGGGCACTTTCGCGCGGCGGGAGAGCGGTATCTGGAGGCGGTGCGAAGCCTGCACCGAGCCGAGCCGGGCGCACTCGCCTGGGGGGCTCGGCAGGTCGCGGAAGAGGCCGGGCTGCCCTGGATCGGCAAGCCGCTCGACCGGATCATCGCCAAGCTGGCCGAAGACGGAGTCATCATCCCCGAGGGCCGTCTGGTCCGGGCTCCAGAGCATCGCCCCACCCGGTCGCCCCGCCAGGATCGATTTGTGGAACGGATGAGCGCCGCGCTTCAGCAGGCGAACGGCCCGATGGGCCTGCGGGATCTGGCCCTCCAGCTCCACGTCCCGATCCAGGCGGTGGAAGAGGCGGGCGCACGCATGGTTGCCGACGAGACGGTCGCCCGGGTCGGGACAGGCCTGGTCGATCGCCGCTGGCTGGAGGCCCTGGCCCGTGAGCTGGCGAAGGTCAATCCGGACGGCACCTTCAATCTCGGCGACATCCGCCGCGACCTGGATGTCACCCGCAGCCGGGTGGAGAGTGTGGTCAAGTCGATGATCGACCTCGGCTGGGTGTCGCTGGCCGAGGTCGGCTTCAAGGTCGATGTCACGAAGATTCAGCGGACTCGTCCCCGCCCGCCTCGTCCCGACCGAGACGACCGCCCTCGGGGTCCCCGGCCGGATCGCGACGAGCGGCCCCGCGGACCGAGGTTCGATCGGGGCGGCCCGCGAGGGGATCGGCCCAGCGGTCCGAGGCGAGACGACCGAGAGGGGGGCCCTCGCGGCCGTGGTCCTCGCCGAACTCGATGACATCCAGGCGGCGCGAGTCGGCCGCCGCCTCGTCTTCACCAACGGCGTCTTCGACATCCTCCACGCCGGCCATGTGACCCTGCTGGAAGCGGCGAGAGAGCAGGGAGACATGCTGATCGTCGGGCTCAACTCCGACGATTCCGTCCGCCGGCTGGGCAAGGGACCGGAACGGCCGATCAACCCGCTCGCCGACCGAATGCGGGTCGTCGGCGCCCTGCGTTGCGTGGATGGAGTCCTCTCATTCGAAGAAGACACGCCCGTCGAGCTGATCCGCCGGCTGAAGCCCGACGTCCACGTGAAGGGCGGCGACTATCGGCCGGAGGATCTCCCCGAAACGGCGGTGGTGGAAGCTTCGGGGGGACGAGTGGTGATCATCCCCCTCCTGGAAGGCCGCAGCACGACGTCGGTCGTGCGACGGATGCAGAAGCCATGAGGCTCAGTCCTCTTCCTCTTCGTACTCCCCGACGATCCGGTCCACGTTGTGGAGACCGGGATACTCGCCGGGGAAGGAGGTGTCCTGCGCGTTCAGGGTCTGCTCCCAGACTCGGAACTTGGCGTGGCTGTCGCTGAAGCCGAAGTTGCCCCCCTTGTTGTTCCACGGCTTGTGGTAGATCGGGGACTCCAGCCAGTTGAAGTGCTCATGCTCCTCGTCCGGGTCCTTGGGGCCATGACCGTGGTCATGATCCTCACACTCGTAGGCTTCCGGGTCGTTCCAGGAAACGTAATCGCAGGGCCAGGAGTGG
Organism: Fimbriimonadaceae bacterium; assembly: GCA_022402505.1. Classification (GTDB taxonomy): domain Bacteria; phylum Armatimonadota; class Fimbriimonadia; order Fimbriimonadales; family Fimbriimonadaceae; genus JAKRSE01. The sequence continues at coordinate 1,896 of JAKRSE010000300.1, forward strand.
TAGTCCAGTTCGTCGTAGTCCTGGTCTCGGGTGGCGAAGACGATCTGGCTGGACGGCAGGCTCACGGTCGTGAAGTTGAGCCCGTGGGCGAAGAGGCCGTTCATCAGGTAGTCGGAATCCGGGCTGCCGGCCGGGGCCGAGTAGGCCGGAGTCCGGAAAACGCCGCGATTCTTGACGTAGGGGTAGAGCGGCTCGAACCAGTAGTACTCGTTCTCGTGGTCCACATGGACGGACTGATCGTCGTAGTCCGCCGCGTACATCTGCAGGGCCAGGCCGATCTGCTTGAAGTTGCTCAGGTCCTGCGTCTTCTTGGCGGCCGCCTTCGCCTGGCTGAAGACAGGGAAGAGGATCGCAGCCAGGATCGCAATGATGGCGATGACAACGAGAAGCTCGATCAACGTAAAGGCACGACGCATGGAACGATCATGACATTGAACCGAGTTCAAAAGCAAGTTTCATGCAAAAGATGATCTGCTGTTTCAGCGAGAATCCTGCCACACCACCGTGCCGTCCAGCATGACGACTGCTCGCCCGACCGATGTGATCACGCTGCCGAACGGGGTTGCGGCCGTGTTGATGTTCGGACCGAGCGTCCCTCCCGGCCAGGCCTGTTCGAAGCCGGCGAGTGAATCGTCCCAGCGAAGGTAGGGGGCGAGTCCGGCGGCGGTTTCGCCCGGCCGGGGGTGGCTCATGAAGTTGTCGCGGAAGAAGAACCTCACGGCCCTTCCGATGTCCCGAGCCTGGCGCTCTGCTTTGCCTCGCGCCTCACGGTAGCGGGCGGCATTGGTTTGGGCAACGGGAACCCGGCGGATCTGGCGCACGAAGAGGGCCTGATCCTGGACGAAGGCCACGCTCTCCCCGCCCTGGACGAGGGCGGCGGGGCCGGGGCTGAGGCTGATCGGAATCGTGCCGGTGGCTCGGGTCGAAGCGAGGCGAAGCCCTCCGGGGCCCGAGGCCACCGAGATCTCGGGCGGCTCTGGTCGGCCCCGGCCTCGATCCGGTTCGTAGGTCAGGGAGAGGGACACCAGGTCGATCCGGGCGACCTCGCGGATCGAACCGCGTCGGACCACCGGCAGCCACAGCTCATCCCCCTGCCACAGGTAATCCTGGGGACCGGATGTTTCCCGGGGGAAGGTCTGGGTGGCGAGGGGCCTGCCGTCTTCGCGGAGGGGGGTGAGGTGCCAGGTCTCCCGAGCGACCTCCCCGCCCGGCCCGAAGTCGACGGACTGGCCGAACAGCAGCAGCCGCTCGCCCTGCGGGTCGGCCAGGAGCCGCACCGACTGCCCGACGACCGAGGCCCGATGGAGGGGGTTGAGGCTCACCTCGCCCGGCCCGGCGCCGGAGACGACGGCGATGCTCCAGATCGGCTCGTCCCGGACCACGGCTTCGGAGACGACGGCGACCCGTCCGCCCTTCAGCCAGGCGACCTGCCATTCCGATTCGGGTCCCAGCGTCCCGACCCGAACGCCCTGAGGCCGCCGGAGGTCGCGCACCCAGACCTCCCGAGAGCCGGCCGGCCTCTCGTCCATCCCTTCGATGCGGTCCGGCGGGAGGGGCGGCGTCCGAACATAGGCGATCATCGGGCTGATCGGCGAGGCCTTCAGCTCGGTGATCCGGCCGACATCCAGAAGCAGGGGCGCACCCAGCATCACCTCCTGTCCCTCCACCACCAGTTCGGCTCGGGGAGGGAGTGAAAGGAGAAGGGTCAGGCCCAGGAAGCCGGTCACGCTGAGATGGACGTTCGGCGGGCGGCCCAGGTTCAGGCGGGTCCGGCAATCCAACCTCGGCCTCTCGTCCGTCTGTCTCTGCAGATGATCTCCGTGCTCCTGGCGGCCGCGGTCGCCCAATCCGCCGATTCGGTGTCCCTGCAATGGAAGCCCAAAGCGGGCGAGACCTTCACCTACGAGTACACGCTGGACCAGAAGGTCGGGCGGATGACCGCCTTCATCCAGTGGAAGGTCCTGCAGAGCGAGCCCGACGGCTGGACCATCCAGACCACCAGTCGAGGCGCGTTGGTGCAGGTGGCGGGTCAGGAGATCCGCGACAGCCGAACCACCCAGACCATGGCCCGCTACGGGATCCGGGGCCAGCTGCTGGACATTCTGCAGGGCCCTCAGGACCGAGGCGCCGTGGCCTTGGCCCGGGTCAATCGGTTCGTCGCTCCGCCCCAGCCCGTCCGGCCCGGCGGAACGTGGCGGTTCGAATACCCGGCTGAATCCGGACTTCCGGCGCTCCGCTTGGACTTCACCCTTCGCGAGGTGAAAGGTTCGCCGCGAATCGCCCGAGTCGCAGTCCGAGCGGCCGAGGAAGGGAGCGGCATGACCGCGGACGGCGAATGGGAGATCGGCGCAGACGGGGCTCCGCTGGGCCTGAAGGCGACGGTGCGCAGCCTGCCCGGCCTGCCCTCGGGCGACAGCTTCAGCCTCAGTCTGACCCGGCGCTGAACCAGGCCTCGGCGAGCCGCTCCAGCATCCAGACCGAACAGGCGGCTTTGGAGGCGAAGCCGGAATCCATCGGGTCCGCGTCCGGCAGAAGCAGGGTGAGGCGGTTCGAGGCCGACTCGAAGCCGATGGTGGAGTCGCCGACATTGTTCACCGCCAGCGCATCGACGCCCTTGCGGATCATCTTCTGCCGCGCGGCCTCGAGGCCGTCATCGGGTTCGGCCGCGAAGGCGACAACCTTCGCATGGGGCGCGGCCTGGCGCAGCGCGGCGATCACATCGGGATTCGGCACGAGCCTCAGGTTCAGCTCCTCCCCGGACCGCCGAATCTTGCCTTCCACCCGCTCGGCGGGCCGATAGTCGGCGACGGCGGCCACCCCGAAGACGACATCGGCCTCCGGGACGAGGGAGAGGCCGGCCTCCAGCATCTCCTGAGCGGTCGTCACTCGGACCACTCTTGCCTGAGCCGGGAGCGGGGCCCGCTGGGGTCCCGCGATGACCGTGACCTCGGCCCCCATCCACAGGGCCGCCCGGGCGAGGGCCGAACCCATGCGGCCGCTGCTGCGGTTCGTGAGTCGGCGGACGTCGTCCCAAGGCTCTTCGGTCGGGCCGGAAGTCAGCAGAACCCTCCGCCCCTGCCATAGCCGGCGGACTCCGAGAACGGTTCGGACGGCGGCCAGAATCTCCGGGATCGAGGCGAGCTTGCCCTGCCCCTCCTCCCCGCAGGCGACCTCGCCTTCTCCCGGCTCCACGACCCAGGCGGCGCGGGACTGCAGGGCGGTCATCGACTCCCGGGTCGTCTCATGGCTCCACATGCTGGGGTTCATCGCCGGGGCGACGATCAGCGGGCACTCGGCGGCGAGGGCCAGAGTGGTCAGCATGTCCTCGCCGCGCCCTTGAGCCAACGCGTTGACCGCATGGGCGGTGGCCGGGGCGACAAGAACCAGGTCCGCCCACCGCGCCCAGTCGATGTGGGCCATGCGGCCGCGCTCCGGTTCTTCGAAGGCATCGACCAGGCAGGGCTGTCCGGTCAAGGCCTCAAAGAGCGCCGAGGTCACGAACTTGGCGGCGCTGCGGGTCAGGAGGACGCGGACTTCGTGGCCCTCGCGCATCATCTCCCTCGCCAGGTCGGCGGCCCGGTAGCAGGCGACGCTGCCCGTGACCCCCAGGATCACTTTAGCCACGAACGATCTCCTCCAGCCGGTCCACGGTCTCTTCCACGTCGGAGTTCACCACCTGGTGGTCGTACCGGGCCGCCTGGGCCAGTTCCTCTTCGGCGTTCTTGAGCCTCAGGGCGAGAGCAGCTTCGTCCTCGGTGCCGCGCTCGCGGATGCGCCGTTCCAGTTCTTCGCGAGTCGGCGGAAGCAGGAAGATGCTGACGATGTTGGGCATCTGCCGTCTCACGGCCTCCGCCCCCTGGACGTCGATCTTCAGCAGGGCGATTCCGCCGTCGTCCACGATCGCCTGGAGGCCCTGCCAGGGCGTCGCGTAGCCGCGCCCGTGGACGATCATGTGCTCCAGAAACTCGCCTGCTTCGGCCTGAGCCCGGAACTCCTCGTCGGAGAGGAATCGGTAGTCCACCCCATCGACCTCGCCGGGGCGTGGTGAGCGAGTGGTGCATGCGACGACCCTCCGAACCCGGGGATTGCGGGCCTGCCAGGCGGCGATGACCGTGTCTTTGCCGACTCCGCTGGGCCCGCTGAGGATGACGGGTCGGCCCTGGATCATCGGACCTTCACCCGGTTGATGAGCAATGCCGCGACGGCGCTGGTCTCGTGCCTCACCTCTTCGTCCTGGCTGACCATGTTCCCTTCCACCACCCGGAGGCCGCGGGACCGGATGCGGTCGGAATCGGGCGCAACCAGGAGCTGACCGGACTTGGCATACCGCTCTCGAGCGCCTTCCGCCGGGAGCCCGGTGTTCACCAGGACGGTGTCGAAAAGGCCTTCGCCCGCGTTCTCCGTGAGGGCGGCCACGTGGTCGGCGGCCGAGAAGCCGTCGGACTCTCCCGGCTGGGTCATCACGTTGCAGACGTAGACCCGGGGACAGTCGGCGTTTCGCAGAGCCTCGGCGAGCCCGGGGACGAGGAGGTTCGGAAGCACGCTGGTGTAGACGCTGCCGGGCCCGATGACGATCATGTCGGCCTGCTGAATGGCGGCCACCGCTTCCGGATGGGCCGCCGGATGCGCGGGCGAGAGCCGGAGGCTCTTGATCGCCGAAGGGTGCTTGACGATGTCGGTCTCGCCGACGAGGGTGGACCCGTCGGCCATCTCCGCCTCCAGCCGAACGTGCTCGATGGTGGCGGGCAGGACCCGGCCGCGGATGTTCAGGACCTCGCCCATCTTCCGGATCGCCTCATCCACGTCGCCGTTGCACCGGTTGAGCATGCCGACCATGAAGAGGTTCCCCAGGTTGTGCCCGCTGAGTGCGCCGGCGGTTGCGTTGAAGCGATGCTGGAAGACTTCGGCCATCGTCGCTTCGCTGTCCGAGAGAGCGAGCAGGCAGTTGCGGATGTCCCCCGGCGGGAGCATGCCGAGCTCCGTGACCAGCCTGCCGCTGCTGCCGCCGTCGTCGGAGACGCAGACGATGGCGGTGATGTTCGAACTGTAGTGCTTGAGGCCGCGGAGGATGTTGCTGAGGCCCGTTCCGCCCCCCAAGGCGACGATCTTCGGCCCGACCAGGAGCTCGCGGCGGCGGCGAAAGGAATCGACCACGCCCTGAACCGGGGTCGGGCTGAGGATTCCGAGGGTGCGGCGGATGAAGCTCCGGACCCCGGCGAACATGAGGTAGGCCCCGCCGATCATGATCATGCCCCCCAGCAGGTGGTTGGAGAGCTCGATCCAGTCCTCCATGAGCAGGGTGCCGACCATCTGGTGCCACCAGGCGGCCCCGGCCCGGAGGATCGGGAAGAGCACCGTCCGGACGGTGATGATCAGGCCCGAAAGGAACAGCAGGGAGCCCAGAAGGCTGATGGTCGCCGGCCCGAGGAGGGGACCCAGCCAGACCAGCCAGCCGCGCCGCCTACCCCTTCCGCGACGAGCCCTTTTCATCAGGAACGAAGATCCCCAGCACGCCGTTGGCGGCCGAATAGAGGAGCGATCCGACCAGAGCCGGCAGGAATCCTTCGACCTGGAACCCCAGTCCCAGGCTGCCGACGAGCCAGAAGACAAGGGCGTTGATGACCAGCGAGAAGAGCCCCAGAGTCAGGCAGTTCAAGGGCAGAAACATGAGCTTGAGCAGGCCGCCGAGAACCGCATTCACCCCGGCGAGAACCACGACCGAAACGAAGAGGATGACCACCTCGCCCGCCGAGCCCGCCTTGGTGACGAACCCGCCCGGAAAGACCAGACCGGTCGCCCAGGCGGCAACCATCAGGGCCAGGACCATCACGATCCAGCGGATCAGCAGGTTCTTCATCTCTGCCAGTTTATCCGGACGGCGTGGCCCGCGATGCCACCCGGTACACTCCCGAGTCTCCATGCTCCCTCGCCTGCTCGAGATCGAACGTCGATTCGCCGACGTCGAGAGGGACCTGATGAACCCGGCGATCGCCGGGAAGCCCTCGGAGATGAGGCGGCTGGGCCGGGCGAGGCGCGAACTGGAACCGGTCGTCGAAGCCACTCGGCGGTACCGCCGAACCCTGGAAGAGCTGGATCAGGCCGAAGCGATGCTGGCCGATCCCGAGCTGAGGGCCCTGGCTCAGGAAGAGGCCGAACGGCTCCGGGAAGACCGTTCCGCCATCGAGGAAGAGCTGAAGATCATGCTCCTCCCCCGCGACCCGAACGACGGCCGCTCGGTGATCATGGAGATCCGCCCGGCCGCCGGCGGAGACGAAGCGGGCCTCTTCGCCGCCGACCTTATGCGGATGTATCTGCGGATGGCCGAACGGCTCCGGTGGAAGGTGGAGATCATCGACCAGGAGGAGACCGGACTGGGTGGAATCAGCTGGGTCACCCTGCGGATCGACGCGGACGGAGCCTACAGCCGGCTGAAGTTCGAGAGCGGAGTCCACCGGGTCCAGCGGGTCCCCAAGACCGAATCGCAGGGCCGAATCCACACTTCGACCGTCACCGTCGCCGTCCTGCCAGAAGCGGAGGAGGTGGATGTGGAGATCAAGACCGACGACCTGGAGGTCACCACCTATCGCAGCAGCAGCGCGGGCGGCCAGCATGTCCAGAAAAACGAGACCGCCATCCGGATCATCCACAAGCCGACCGGGCTGATGAGCACCTGTCAGGACGAGCGCAGCCAGGCTCAGAACAAGGAGAAGGCGATGGCCGTCCTCCGGACCAAGCTCTACGAGATGGAGCAGGAGCGGCTGGCCAAGGAGCGGGGCGAGATGCGGCGCGGCCAGGTGGGCACGGGCGACCGAAGCGAGAAGATTCGAACCTACAACTTCCCTCAGGACCGGATCACCGACCACCGAATCGGGATGGATCTGTTCGGGATTCCTCAGGCCCTGGCGGGCGACATCGACCGGCTTCTGGACGCGCTGATCCAGGACGAACAGGCCCGGCTCTTGGCTCAGGCCGGCGATTCGGTGTAGTCTCCGGAGCGTGTTTGAAGAATCCTCGGCCCAGGCCTGGCGGCTTCGCTATGGGTCGGAACCGCCCGTCGGCCTCCCCGAGCTGGACCGCCTGACGGCGCATCGTTCGGTGCGGAAGTTTTCGGCCGAGCCCGTTCCGGAACCGGTGGTTCAAGGTCTGGTTCTGGCCGCCCAGAGCGCAGCGACCAGCAGCAATCTGCAGATGTGGACCCTGGTGAGCGTGCAGGACCCCGAGGCGCGCGAGCGGATCGCCCTGGCCTGCGGGGACCAGCAGCAGATTCGGGATGCGGCCTGGTTCTTCGCCGTGTGCGCGGACCTGCACCGCCTGGATGCGGCCGCCCGCGCCGCCGGGGAAGAGCCCGACGCCCTGACCACCAAGGAGATGTTCCTCGCTGCCGTGATCGACGCCGCCCTGGCCGCCGAGCGGCTGGTCTGTGCGGCGGAAGATCAGGGTCTGGGGACGTGTTATATCGGGGCTCTCCGCAATCAACCTGAACAGATCAGAGAAATTCTTGGCCTGCCAGACCGGGTCTTCGGCGTCTTCGGGCTCTGCCTCGGACATCCCGTGGATGGAGCCGAGATCAAGCCTCGACTGGCCCAGCCCGGCGTGTGGCATCGGGAGAGCTACCAGGCGGCTACGGACATCGAAGAATACAATCTTCGGATGAAAACCTTCTACGAATCCCAGAGAATGTCCGGCGATCACAGCTGGGCGGCGAGGTCGGGTCGTCGGTGCCGCAAGGGGAAGATCAGCGGCCGCGAAGCCGTGACCCGCTGGGTCCAAGAATTCGGCCTCGACCTGGAGTGAGCCTCAGAGGCAGGCGAGGATCAATCGGGCGGCGCGGTCGATCTCCTCGTCCGGATGATCCGGGCCCAGGGTGAAGCGGAGGCCTTCCTTGGCTTCGCTCTCGGAATAGCCTGCCGCCAGCAGAACGTGGCTGGGCTCGAGGCTGCCGCTGCTGCATGCCGCGCCACTCCCCGCATTGATCCCGGCCTGATCGAGCCGGATGAGGAGGCGGTCGGCGGGTCGGCCCGGCGCGCGGACGTGGAGGTGGCCGGAGAGGACGTCTGCCCCCTCGGCGGGCACGAC
>JAKRSE010000301.1 GCA_022402505.1 Fimbriimonadaceae bacterium
CCTTGCTGGCGGCATAGACGATCGGGATGCCCTCCCATTGGTAGGGCGTGTTGAGGCTGCTGGAAACGTGGCTGTAGAACTCCCAGGAGGTTCCGACGCCGGGGAAGACCAGGAGTCCGGGAGGGTCGGCCGTCATTCGCTGGGCGAAGAGCCAGGAGGCCCCGCCGCCGATGAACTTGTGGATGTAGACCCGGCTGTTCCAGAGCTTCTGGAGCTGCACGTCGTTCCAGCCGAACCCGTCATAGAAGTTGTTGAAGGCCATCGGGAAGGCGAGTTCGCCGATCTCCACCGTCCGACGGCCGGGGTTGTGCAGCTCCAGATCCCAGACGATGTGGGGAAGGCCCTCGTTGACCTCCTTGAAGGTGCCGAAGCCTTCGATCAGCCCCTCCAACTGGCTGAAGAAGTATTCGAACTTCACCTGACCCGGGGCGCCGGGCCATTCTTCGTCCTGAATGTGGCGGGCCCGGACGTTGCGGCCGAGCATCCAGGGCTCCTTGGGATCGGTGCGCGCGCCGATGAGGATCGTTCCGGGGAGATAGTCGTCGGCCGCCTCCTCTCCGAACTGGATCGGAGGCAGGACGAACTGAAACTCTTCGCCTTCCTCGGCCAGGTTCGGATCACCCGCCCAGAGGTGGACGATCCGGCCGCCCGTGCCGAACTCCAGGGTCAACAGTGTGCCCGTCAGTTCCGGAAGATCGTCTTCGAAGGGGTCCATGCCTTGCCGGCGCGAGGTTACCTGCGGGCCGGTTGCGCCGGCTCGTTGGGTTCTACGGGGTTTCTCGGGCGGGGAGAATCTCATCCGAGCCGGCCCACCGCCCGAGCGTTGTGCCGACCATCTTCTCTTCGTCCACCACAAAGTCAGCGCCGGCGATGTCCAGGAGGTCGCTGGCGTGGTGGTAGCGGCTCCGGGCCACCACGATCAGCCCCGGGGCGAGGGACTTGAGGACTCCGACGACGGTCTGGGCCGTCCGCCAATCCGGCAGGGCGGCGACGGCCGATCGGGCCCGATCGACCCCGGCCGCCGTGAGGATTTCATGGCTGGTGGCGTCGCCGATCATCGCCTTGTACCCTCGCTGCTCGGCCAGGCTGACCAGGGGCGGGGCGTAGTCGATCACAAGGACGCTCATCGAGGTCCTTCGCAGGGTGGCGGCTGCGGCCTGGCCGGCATCTCCGAAGCCGATGACGATGGCATGGCCGCTGAGGCCCGCCACCCGGCTCTGCTCACGCTCGCCCCCGGCCAGCTTGCGGGCGGGAACGATACGCTTGGCGATCCGGCGGGCCAGCGAGGCGGCGTTCCCGGCCAGGAAGGGGGTCAGCAGGATGGTCAGGACGGTCGAGCTGACCAGAAACTGGAGCACGTCGCGGGAGAAGAGGTTGTTGGCGACGGCGATGCCGGCCAAGACGAAGCTGAACTCGCCGACCTGGGCGAGGCAGAGCGATGCGGCCAGGCTTTCCAGGATCGACGACCGGAACGGGCGGAGCGTGGCGTAGTGAACCAGGACCTTCAAGACCGCCATCCCCAGCCCTCCCGCCAGAACCAGAGCGGCGTTCTGCATCACCCAGGAGGCATCCACCAGAAGCCCGATGCTGACGAAGAAGAAGGTCACGAACAGGGTGCGAAGGGGCAGGACATCGGCTCGGAGCTGGTCGCTGTAGCGGCTCGTTGCGAGGAGGATTCCGGCGAAGAAGGCCCCGAGGGCGGGCGAGATCTTGAGTTCGTGTGCCGCCCAGGTGGCCCCGATGCAGGTCACCGTCCCCATGATGATCGGGAGTTCACGGTTCTTGGCGACGATCCGGTCATCCAGGAGCCGGGGCACCACGAGGGACACGAAGAGGGTCAGCCCGATGACCAGTCCCACCGTCTTGAGAAGGGCCAGACCGAATCCCGAGGCCATCTCGCCGAGGCCCCCACCCTGGCCGAGCAACGTGACCAGCAACACCAGCGGAACCAGGGCGATGTCTTGAACCAGCAGAATGCCCAGGGTGGTTCGTCCGTGTCCGGCGTCCAGGTCGTTCCGGTCCTTGAGAACCCGCAGGACGACCGCCGTCGAGCCCAGGCTGACTGCCGCGCCCAGGGCGATTCCGGAGGTCAACCCCAGGCCCGCCAGCTGACCCGCCCCAGCCCCAAGCAGACAGAAGAGGAGGATGGACAGGGCCGCCGCCGCCGCCGGCCTCCAGCCAAGGGCCAGGAGATCCTTGACCGAGAACTCCAGACCGATCGCAAAGAGGAGCAGGGCGACGCCGATCTCGGCGATCATCCGGGCGGCGTCGGTCGAATCGACCAGCCGAAGCACGGTCGGGCCGATGACCACCCCGGCCACCAGACACCCGGCGATCCAGGAGAGCTTCAGCCGTTCAAAGACCAGGCCGAAGACCAGGGCCGACGAAAGCACAACCAGAATGTCGAGAATGACCTTCCAGCCGCCATCCATGCCGTAGATTCTGACCGATCAAGCCGAGTCGGTGGTCCAGGCTTGGGGGGATTCGGTGTCCAGGGAGGCGAGAGTCTGGTCCAGGTCGGTCCAGCGGAACCGGAAGCCGAGCGAGACGGGCATGAACGGCACGACCCGCTGACTGCCCAGCACCAGGTCCGCTTCCAGGCCGATGACCTTCATCATCGCCCGGACCGCGAACTCGGGCGCCGGCGGTACGAAGGGGCGCCCGAAGGCCCGGCGGAAGGCCGCCATCAGCTCCGAATTGGTCGCCGGAGCGGGGGCGCAGCCGTTCAGCGGACCGGAAATCCGGTTCTCCAGAGCCCAGAGGAACATCGCCGCGACATCCTCCACATGGATCCAGGCGACATGCTGGCGGCCGGAGCCCAATGCCGATCCGGCGAAAAGCTTGGTCACCTTCGAGAGCATCGGATAGGCTCCGCCACCCTGGCCGAGCACGAAGCCGACCCGGACCCGGCTGAGGACCGTACCCGGCAGATCGAAGCCCGTCTGCGCCGCCTCCCACGCCTGGCACACCCGGCCCAGAAAGTCGTCCGCCGCCGGGGCCCCTTCCGAGACCTCCCGGTCGCGGGTGTCGCCATACCAGCCGACCGCCGAGGCGTTCACCCACGATTTCGGCGGGTTCTGGCAGGCCAGAATCGCCTCTCCGATCGCGCGGGTGCTCTCGACCCGGCTGTTCAGAATCTCCTGCATGACCGTCGGAGTCCAGCGACCCATCACCGGGCGGCCGGAGAGATTGATGACGCCCTCCGCACCCTCCAGGGCCTCGCGAAGCCGGTCGGTGGCAACCGGGTCCCCGGGACGGCCGGACCAGACGACGACCTCATCGGCGAAGGGAATGCTCTGATTTCGGCGGCTGAGGGCGACGGTCGTCCAGCCGGCCTCCTTGGCCTGCCGAAGGATCTCGCGGCCGATGAAGCCGGAGCCTCCGGCCACCACGATGCGGCCTCGACTCATTCCGCCTCCACCATCCACTGCCGCTGGAGCTTCTGCTGCACGCCGAGATTCTGAAGGATTCGGGCCACCACCGTGTCGGCCAGGTCCTCCATGCTCTTCGGTCGGTCGTACCAGGCGGGGCAGGCGGGGAGGATCGTCGCCCCGGCTTCGGCCAGAGTCGCCATGTTGCGGATCATGATGAGGTTCCAGGGCATCTCGCGGGGGACGAGAATCAGCTTTCGGCCCTCCTTCAGGCAGACGTCGGCGGCCCGAGTGGTCAGGTCGTTGCTGATTCCGTGGGCGATCCGGCCCGCCGTGCCCATGCTGCAGGGGACGATGACCATGCCGTCGTGGCGAAACGAACCGCTGGCCGGCGGCGTGAAGAAGGAGGTCTCATCCACCAGCTTGATGTTCGGCAGGTCCCGCCCGAGCCAGGGCTCCGTTCGGAAGTCCTTCTTGGAGATCGGCGTGCCGAGTTCGGTCAGGGCCACATCGATGGCCTGGCGGCTGAGGGTCAGGTAGATTTCTTCGTACACCTCCGCCGCCTGGATCAGAAACCGCTGAGCGTAGATCGCTCCGCTGGCTCCGGTCACGGCCACCACGAGTCTGCCGGTCGACATGTCGGCTTACTCTACGTGATCGCTCCCCCCTCGTGCCTATGGATGAGTCGCCCGGTCCCCGCATTCCCGATCTGAAGCCGGGTCCGGCTCTGGTCGGCCTGATCGCGGCGATGCTGGTGGGCCTTCTTCTGCGGATGGCCTTCACCCTGGCCGTCTCCACTCAGCCCGTCACCGACTTTGCCTGGTACATGGATCGGGCGCGGGAGATCGCCGAAGGCCTGGGCTACCAGGTGGACGGGCGCGCCACCGCCTATTGGCCGGTCGGATGGCCCGGGGCCTTGGGGTTCCTCTTTCGCATCTTCGGCGACGGGTTGGAGGTCGCCAAGGCCTTCAACCTGCTCATGACCTTTCTGGCGATTCCGCTGACCTTTTGGGTGGCGGAGGCGCTGTTTCGGTCGCGGACGGTGGCGGTGGCGGCGGCCTGGATCATCGCCCTCCATCCATCCTTCGTGGCCTACAGCGGAATTCTCGCCTCGGAGCCGGTGTTCACCGCCTTGGTGCTGCTCGGCCTTCTCTGGACGCTGCGGGCTCGGGGGCGGCTGCGGATGGCCCTGCTGGCGGGTGCGGTCTTCGGGTTGGCGGTTCTGGTTCGGCCTCAGGCGGCGCTGCTTCCGCTGCTGGCGGTCGCCGGGCTGCTGATGGGCGACGGCGAAGGGCGGGAGCGGCTGAGGCCCGGAGTTCTGGTCTACGGCCTCATCCTAGGCGGCGGCCTGGTGGTTCTGCCCTGGATCGGCCGGAACTTCGACGTCTTCGGCGAGCCCGTCTTTGTCAGCACCAACGGCGGAGACAATCTGCTCATCGGCCACTCGCCCCACTCCGAAGGGCGTTGGCGCAATCCGGACCTCTGCGGCCTGGCGCGGCCGCCGGAGATGTCCGAGATCGAACGGGACCGCGCCGCCCGCGAGCACGCCATGAAGAACATCCGCACCCGGCCGGAGGTCTCCCAGCGGCTGATCGTTCCCAAGCTCCAGAACACCTTCCTCCTGACCTCGGATGCGGCCTACTGGGCGTTCCAGACCGACTCGGACGGCCTGAAGGACCCCGCCGCCGGACCGGACCGAGACCGCTACATCCTCCTGAAGCGGACCTCGGAGTGGTTCCATCTGGGCCTGCTCAGCCTGGCCGGGATCGGCCTGCTGGTCGGGGCGGCAAGTGCGATTCGAAGGGTGGGCAGGTGGGCCTGGATTCCGCTGCTCTGGCTGGGCTCGGCCGCCCTGGTGACCGTGGTCTTCTTCGGCAACCCTCGCTTCCTCTTTCCGTTCCTGCCGATGCTGGCGATGCTGGCCGGTCTCGCCTTCACGGCGCCCAGGCTCCTTGCGAGGGTCGAGGGGGCCGGAGCACCGGACCGGCCGGACGCGGCAGCCGCCGCGACTCCTGAGGCGGATTGAGCGGTCGGACCTCCAGAATGGCCCGGCCTTGTGCCGAGAATGCTGGAGGGAGAATGCTGAACTCGGAAGTCTGGACCCGGCAACGGGACATGCACGGCGAGATGGCCGACCGATTGTGCCGGCCGATCCTGGAAGGTCGTCGGGCGGTGAATCAGGCCTGCTGGGCCGACCGGAACAACTGGGTCTTCGGGTTCTACTTCGGAGCGGAGGATTCCCGGCTCTGGGTGCCGCGCATGAGGCGGGGCGAGCCGGATGACGACGTGCGGGTGCTCAACTTCGCCCACCCCCTGGGCCGACCGGCGAGCCGGATTCTCCTTCTTGCCTACCTCATCGGGGGAATCTTCTTCGGACTCCTGATCTCCAGCCTGTTTCGGTTCTTCGGCGCGTGACCTTTTGGGTACGGTGAAGGGTGCTGATGCCCGGCCTGCCACTGCTCCGACTCCACCCGGCGGACGCCGGCCTCACCACGTCGCTTTCGGCCGATCTCGATCGACTGAACCAGCTGGTCGGCGAGGTCGTGGGGGCTCAGGAGGGTCTGGAAACGGTCGATGCGTGTCGGAGGCTTTTTGAGGCGGCGGCCGATGGGGCCGAGCTGGACGACCGCCGAGTCGTGCTCGATCCGGAATCATGCACTCGGGTGGCCCGCGCCTACACCGTGCTCTTTCAGCTCATCAACATGGCCGAGCAGAAGGAGATTGTCCGGATCAATCGGGCCCGCCCCTCGCGGCCAGAGTCGATCTTTGAGGCGGTCCAGACGCTCAAGAACGAGGGTTGGGATCAGACGAGGATCGAAGCCCTCATCGACGGTCTGGAGATCGGACCGACTCTGACCGCGCATCCGACGGAAGCCAAGCGGCGGGCGATCCAGGGCAAGCTGGAGGGCCTGGCCCGGCTGCTTGCGGCCGAGGGAGCCGGGGCGGGGCTGGAGCTGGACCGACCGCTGGACAGCGAAGGGATGGTCCAGCGCGACCTGCTCCGCACCCTGACGGCTCTCTGGCAGACCCCCGAGCTGCCGGAGGAGAACCTGCGGGTGGAGGACGAGGTTCGCGCCGCCCTCTTCTATTTCGAGTCGAGCATCCGCCGAGTCGCCTCCTGGCTCATGCGGGACGTCCAGATCGCGGTGCAGAAGGTGTATGGCGACGTCGCCTACGAAGCTCCACCCATCGTGAGGTACCGGAGCTGGGTCGGCGGCGACCGAGACGGGAACCCGAAGGTGACCGCCGAAACCACCTGGCGGACGGCGGTGGCCCACCGAACCACGGCCCTGGAGACGATGCTGGAGAGCATCGGTCAGATCCGGCGCGAGCTGACGCATGGGGAGGGTCGCGACGGCAGCACTCCGGCCCACATGGCGGCGGAGGTGGAATCCCGCCTCGAATCCGGATTGGAGCATGCCCGCCGCCTCGCCCGCGACCGTTACGCGCTCTGTCCCGTCGCCTGCTACACCGAATCCGAGAGCCTGGTTCGGGATCTGAAGGCGATCCAGGCCGACCTTGTCTCTCGCGGCGATCCCCACTCCGCCCAGACCGGCGTCCTCGCCCGGATGACTCGTCAGGCTCAGGCCTTTGGGTTGAACCTGGCTGCACTGGACATTCGAGAGCACTCCGATGAACACGCCGGTCCGGTCGCGGAGCTTCTGACCGCCGCCGGGAGGATCGAATCGGCTCATGCCTACCTGGACATGGATGAAGAGGGCAAGACCGCCCTGCTCCTGGCGGAACTGGGCGAGCCTCGGCCCATGGTCTCGCCGGACTGGACGGGGTCGGATGACACCGAGCGGGTCCGCCAGGTCTTCCGCACGATCCGCCACATCCACCGGGCGATGGGGCCGGACATGATCCAGGCCTACATCATCAGCATGACCCACGGGATCAGCGACATCCTGGAGGTGCTGGTCTTGGCCAAGGATGCGCGGCTGGCTCGGTTCCACCGAGGTCGGCTCACCTGCCCGCTGGACGTGGTGCCGCTCCTGGAGACGGTGGACGACCTGCACCGAGGCCGGGTTCTGCTGGAACGCCTCTTCGGGCTCCCGATCTATCGCGGGCTCCTTCAGGGCCGATCAGATACGCAGGAGATCATGCTGGGCTACAGCGACTCCAGCAAGGACGGCGGGTACGTCGCCGCCAATTGGGCTCTGCAGCGGGCTCAGGCCGACCTGGGCGAAATGGCTCAAGAGGCCGGCGTTCGGCTCCGGTTCTTCCACGGTCGCGGCGGAACCGTCGGCCGAGGCGGGGGCCGGGCCAGCCGGGCGATCCTCGGTCAGCCCACCGACGCCTTCGAGGGAAGGATCCGGTTCACGGAGCAGGGAGAGATCATCAGCTTTCGCTACAGCCTGCCGCCCATCGCCCACCGGCACATGGAGCAGATCGTGGCGGCGACTCTGCTGGCTGCCGCCCGGGCGGGCCGCCATGCTCCGCCCCGAGAGTGGCGAGACCTGGTGGACCGCCTCGCCGAAACCTCGCAGCGGCACTACCGAAGCTGGATCCATGAAGACCCCGATTTCTGGGAGTTCTACAGCCAGGCGACTCCGATCGAACACATCGGCAGCCTGAGCATCGCGAGCCGACCCGTCATGCGGCCCGGGAAGACGGTCAGCGGGCTCGACGGTCTCCGGGCGATTCCCTGGAACTTCGCGTGGGTGCAGTGCCGCGGATGCCTGCCCGGCTGGTTCGGTCTCGGCACCGCCCTGCGCCAGGCCAGGGAGGCCGGAGACGGGCCCCTCATGGCGGAGATGGCCAAGGACTGGATCTTCTTCCGGACGCTGCTGCAGAACGCCGCCTTGGAGGTGGTTCGGTCCAGCCTCCCCACGTTCCACCTCTACAGCCGGCTCGTCGCCTCCGATCAGGTCCGGGAACGGTTCACGGCGGCGATCGTAGACGAGCATCGCCGAACCACCGAAGAGCTTGAGAGCCTTCTGGGAGCCCCGCTTTTGGGCGAGGCTTCGGTCGTCCGGCGCACCGTCGCCTTCCGAGACCCGGTCCTCAAGCCGCTCAACCTGATGCAGGCGTCCCTCCTCCGTCGCTGGCGGTCGGGAGAGAGGTCCGAGGCGGTTCGGGCCGCGATCCTCCAGACCATCGCCGGAATCGCGGCGGGGATGCAGAGCACAGGCTGAGATGAGGGAGCGCCCGGCCACGCTTCTGCTGCTGCTCCTGGCGGCGGGCCTCTTTGGGGCCGTCTCGCTGTTTGGGCGGCTCACCGAACTCACCCCGGGGGCGGTCGCGTTCGGGCGATCCGTGGCGGCGGCGGTCATCCTTGTGGCCCTGGCTCGGGGGATTCGCCTGCCCCCAGATCTCGGCAGAGGGAATCTGGTTCGGCTTCTGGTGGCAGGCGCATGTCAGGCAGGGAACTGGGCGCTTTTCTTTGCCGCCATTCAGACCGCCGGGATCGCGGTGGCGGTGCTGGCCCTCTTCACCTATCCAATCTTCACCGCTCTGGCCGAGCCTCTCGTCACCAAGTCGGGTTGGCGGCGAGTGGAGCTGATCGGCGGCGGGCTGGTCCTGGCCGGGATGTTCTTCGTGATGGGCGCCCCGACTCTGGCAGACTCCACCACCCTGGGAGTGGTCTATGGCGTGCTTTCCTCGCTCTTCCTGACCGTCCGGAACGTCTTGGGCAAGGTTCTGGTGGGGAAGATGGATGCGGTCAACCTCAACCTCTGGTTCTGCCTCGCCTGCATCCCGATCTGCCTGCCGATGCGCCTGGCCGATCCGACTCCGGTCGCCTTTCAGGAGATCTGGCAGGCGGCTGCCCTGGGAATTCTGTTCACCGCCGCCCCGCAGATCATCTTCTTTCACAGCCTGAAGGAGGTGACCGCTTCGGCCGCGAGCCTGGTGGTCTCGATGCAGCCGATCTTTGCGATCCTCTTCGGCTGGCTCCTCTTCCGCGAGGCGCCGACGCAGGGGGTCTGGATCGGGGGCAGCCTGATCCTGGCGGCGGTGCTTCTTGTCGGTCTCTCTCCCGCGCCTCGCCCGGAGCCGACTGCCCAGGAAAGCGGGGAGCCAGATCGGGTATCAACATGATTGATGGTTTTATCTTGTGCAACACTGGCGTTGACTCTGGCCCTCGCACCTCCCGCGACCGCCGCCTCGCCCAGACTGCCTGAGCTCCGGGTGGAAGGGAAGCACATGGTCGATCCGCAGGGCCGGCGGGTCGATCTGCGGGGAGTCAACCTGGGCAACTGGTTTGTCTGGGAGATGTGGATGATCGGCACGGCCGGACTGGAGGGCGAACCCCAGGATCAGTTCGAGTTGGAGAAGACGCTCACCGAGCGGTTCGGAGCCCGCGACAAGGACCGATTCATGGAGCGGTTCCGGGAGTCCTGGCTCACGGCCCGCGACTTCGAGATCATCCGAAGCTTCCGCTTCAACCTGGTCCGGCTGCCGTTGAACTATCGGCAGTTCGAAGACGACGCCCGACCGATGCAGCTCCGCCGAGACGCCTGGAAGTGGACCGACCGGGCGATCGACCTCGCCGAGCGGCACGGGATGTACGTCATCCTGGACATGCACGGGGCCCATG
>JAKRSE010000302.1 GCA_022402505.1 Fimbriimonadaceae bacterium
GGGCAGGGTGGGCACGGCCATGAACTCGACCTTCGGGGCTCCGTTCGGCATCGTCTTGGCGTATTCGGCCATCTCGCTCACCAGCCAGGTTCCACAGGGGATCATCGCCGCCTTGCCGTCATAGAAGGCGGCCTGGCTGTCGGTGTGGTTCAGTCCCATGCTGCCCCTCAGGAAGTCGCCGCGCTGGACCAGAGCCTGGGTTCGTCGGGCCGCTTCGAGCACCGAGGCGGACTTCCACGCGCCCGGCTTCAGGTTCTGGATGTCGTTCCAGGCCTCGATTCCGCCGTGGCTGATGATCCAGGGGTAGAGGAAGCCGGCGAGCATGTAGTAGGGGTACTGCCCCTGGAAGGTGATCGGAGCGAGGCCCTTCGCCTTGATCTTGTCGTTCAGAGCCAGCAGCTCGTCGAAGGTGGTTGGAACCTCCCAGCCGTTCGCCTGGAAGAGGTCGGCGTTGTACCACCAGCCGTTGATGTTGACGTGGTAGGGAAGCATGTAGACCTTGCCCTCGTGCATTCCCATCTTCAGCAGACCGGGGTCGAAGCTGTCTCGCCAGCCGTCCTGGTCCAGGTACTCATCCCAGGGCTTCAGCTGGTCATCGTAGACGAGCGCCCAGTAGTCCATCCCCCAGCCCGGCCAGGCGAGGTCGGGGACGTCGCCCGCGACGAAGCGGGGGCGGAGCTTCTCCCAGACTCGGGGGTCGCCCCAGACATCCACTTCGCGGCCCTCCTTCTCGCCCCATTCCTTGCCGGCGGCCTGGAAGAAGTCGATCCCGTAGCCTCCCTGGAAGCTGACGACTTCGACCTTGCCCTTGCCGGCCTCCGCCGATTCACCCCCTCCGCCGCACCCGGCCAGCAGGGCCCCGACGGCGACGAGGGCGGAGAGAAGAATGGTCCGCGTCTTCATGTTCGGCGCAGTTTACGCCATCCATCGCGGCGGCAGCGCCCTGAGTTCTCGGCGATCAGTCGGCCGGTCATGGCAATTCCTTAACATACAAGTATTGACAAGTGTGTGTTGGGGGGGTAAGAATGGAATGTAAAAGGGAAGTATTGGATTCTTTCTGCGGGTACTCTGGCAGTCATGGCGGTTTCGGTCCTTGCCTTGATTCCACCGGAGAGTGGTCGGGGCCCCTGTGAGATCAAGGGCAAGTGCGAACCAGCCGTGACATGCCAGGCCGGTCCGGCAAGGATCGACTGCTTGAAGAACAATTCAACCCCCGGAGTCCCCAACCCGCTTGCGGACGACTATGTCGTCTTGGCCGGGCAACACTACAAGATCATTCCGCAAGATCAGACCAAGTGCAAGGCCGGAGCCCCAGACTGTTCCAATTCCGGGGTCGAGCCTTGCTTCGATTTCAAGTTGTATGGGGCGTCCGGTTGCGGCACCTCCATGTTCACGGCAACCTGCTCTCGGGGAGGATTCTGCAATGCGATCCAGTGACCTTATTTTCCGTCGATTCGGCTGTCCATTGCTGACGACCGGCCTGATGCTTGCCGGCTCGTCGGCGGCTTTCGCCCAGACGGTGCCGATTTCCAGGGTCCAGGAGGGACTGGAGCGTCAGAAGGCAGACCTGGTCGGCCTCCGCGCCGAATACAGGGTGGATCGGCATGATCTGCCCAAAGGGGAGGAGCCGGGGATCTATGCCGTCGGGCGGCCCGTCGGGTCAAGCCTGGCGGTGAAGGAGCATCGCGGGACCCTGCTTTTTGAGGTCTCGGAGGCGCCTGCCCGGCGGCTCTTCGGGCGGGCCTTCCGCTGGCGTGGCTGGTTCGTTTGGGAAGGCTCGACCGGCAGTCCGACCGTCTCTCGCCTGGAGCCGAAGGCTCTGGACTTGACTCCCAGCTCCAATCTGCTTTCAGGCACTTTAGGCGTGGATGGCTTGTTCTATGCCGATGCCCTTCGGGGCCGGAGGTTTCAGGCGGAGTCCTCCCGCGATGGTTCGGTCCTCGTGACGATTCCCGGGCGGAATCCCAGCGGTCCGCATGAATCTCGACTCCGACTCCTTCCCTCGAAAGGCTGGGCCCTCAGCTCGGCCGAGGTGACGCAGGCCGGGAGCGGCGGCATGACCTACCGGAGCACAGTTGTGGTTGCCAGTCATCGGAAGGTCGGTTCAGCCTGGCTGCCGGCCTCCTTCAGGCATGTCACGAGAGTGAACCTGAACGGAAAGTGGAGCCTGGGCGAGGACTTCGCCGCCTCGCTGAAGAACCTTCAGCCACGATTTTTGGAGGCGGATCCCTGGTCGAAGATGATCCCTGGTCGCCGCCTCACCCGCAACAGCGACGATGTGGAGGGTGTGATCCTGCCGGACGGAAGCATCCGTTGGAGCCCCTAGGGTCTGTTCACACTTTCATGAGCAGGAGGCGGTTGAGGATCTTTCTGATCCCCGCGAGGGCCGATCAAGGGGTGCCCCGACCTGACGGCCCTCCCCAGTCTCATGGCGGAAGCCGGGACGGTTGGCCGGCCGCAGGTCGGGAAGCAGGGAGTTCTGCCTTCGGAAGTGCGTCGGAGGCACCGTCCCCTAGACCTGGCCTGCGCCGGATCGCGGCCTCTCCGCTTCAAGCCGGGCCGGCGGTCCGTCGACAGGCCAGGGCACCCACTGTCAGGCGGACAGGTGTGAACCAGAAGTGTGAACAGACCCTAGTCCACCGGGTATTCGCCGCCGGTCAGCCGCGACCGTCCGCGTCCCCATAAAGGAACGGCACCCGGAGCAGCCGGGCCGAGGCGAGGGCGAGGAGGGGGATGAGGGCTCCGGTGGCGATCATGAGAAGCGGCGTCCGAAGCGCGATCCAGACCGGCCCCTCGAACATGCCCGGGTTGACGCTGATCATGACGGTCACGAACGCGGCGGGTCCGAGGATGGCCGTCGAGACGAGGGCGATGAACCAGGCCGGCTTGAGCCACGAAGCCGCGACCAGGACGGCCAGGGCGATCAGGCTGAACGCCGGCGAGAACCCGACTCCGTGGCCGAGGACCGACGACACTCCCAGCCTGGCGACGGCGTCCGGGATCAGCATGGCCAGGGCTGGAACCGTCAGGTACCAGAGCAGGATGCGGGCTTCGCGGCCGAGGCCGAACGGCTTGGAGAGAGATTCGGTCATGGGTTTCTCCAAACTGGAGTGTAACGCAGTCTGTCCCATTCAGCAGCAGGAAATCGAGTCTGCCGCTTCAACCCCGGCGAAGACGTCCGGTGATCAGGCGGACTCCCGGCCGGTTCAGCAGATAGCTCCAGACCCATTGGAAAAAGACCAGCAGCTTCGACCGGAATCCCACCAGGTAGAGGATGTGGACGGCGAGCCAGAGGAGCCAGGCGAGAAACCCCGTGACGCTCCGGCCGAAGACGACCCCCACCGCGCGCGACCGGCCGATCGTCGCCATCGTGCCCTTGTCCAGGTAGCGGAATTCCGGGGGCCGGCCGCCGCTCAGTTCGGCCTGGATCACCTTGGCGACGTGGGTGCCGGCCTGTTTGGCGGCCGGGCTGACTCCGGGCAGTGCAGCCCCCTTCGAGTCCCTCCAGAGGGCGACGTCGCCGATGGCAAAGCATCCGGGCCGGCCGGGGATCCGGAAGTCGCGGTCAACGACGATCCGACCCATCCGGTCGGTTTCGGCGGCGAGGCGCTCTCCCCAGGCTTCCGCCGTCAGCCCGGCGGCCCAGACGACCGTGGCCGCTTCGATCCGCCCCTGCGTCGTCTCGACCCCTTGATCGTCCATCTGCTCGACCCGGGTTTCGGTCAGAACCTCGACCCCGAGGGCGCGGAGGTCGTCGGCGGCTCGGCGGCCCAGAGGCTCGGGAAGCATCGGCAGCAGGCGGGGACCGGCCTCGACCAGCACGACCCGGGCCGTCTGGTCGGCGATCCGGTCGAATTCCAGTCGCAGGACTCGCCGGGCCAGTTCCGCGACCGCGCCGGCCATTTCGACCCCCGTCGGGCCCCCGCCGACCACCACAAAGCAGAGTCGCCGTTCACGCTCTTCGGCCGACTCCGCCGCCTCGGCCCGCTCGAAGGCGCCCAGGATCCTGGCCCGGAGCTCCAGGGCGTCGTCCAGGCTCTTCAGCCCCGGCGCCCTTTCCGGCCAAGACTCGTTGCCGAACCAGGAGGGGACCAGCCCGGTCGCCAGGATCAGCCGGTCGAAGGGGATGGGCGGCGAGCCGGACACGATCAGCCGACCCTCCTCCACCCCGACGACGTCCGCCATCAGCACCGAAAGATTCTTCTGCCCCTGAAGGATCGCCCGGATCGGCTGGGCGATTTCGGCCGGAGAGAGGCCGCCCGTCGCCACCTGGTAGAGCAGTGGTTGGAAAAGGTGGTGGTTCGTCCGGTCGATCAGCAGGACATCGACCGGACTGCGGTCCAGGCCCCGGGCGGCCGCAAGTCCGGCGAAGCCTCCGCCTACGATGACCACCCTGAGTCTTGACATCTCGACCTGCAGTGTGCGCCGGCTGGAAGGCCGCTGGGTAGAGTTTGGGCAGGACGGAAGACGCATGGCACGCAGGACATCCAGTCGGGATCTGCTCCGGAGGGGCCTGGAGGTCGCCGAGGCCTTCGCGGGCTTTCTGGTGAAGGGCGACGCGGCCTCGGCCCATGCGCTCCTGTCGGCCCAGTGCCGAGGTGAAATCGAGCCCGAGGCTCTGGCGGCGCAGCTGGAGGCAGCCTGGGAGGTTCACGGCCGGCCGGTCGGGATCGTCGGCCGAGACCACGGCGGCTTGGGCGAGGACCTTGCCGATCCGGAATCCGGCTTTCCCGACATTGTCGATGCCGAAGCAAGGCTGGCCCGGATCGTCCTGATGCTGGAGCCTGGCGAGACAGACCGCACTCGGGAGCGGGCCGGCTGCAGTCTCTGGGTGAACGTCGCAGCGGAAGAGGGGCGGGATGTCGTCGCCTCCTTCGAAATCGCCGACTTCGATTTTTGACCTCTCGGATCAGGGGCGATTCCTGGGGCGGCGGGGCTAGAATGGCGGCATGGCCAAGGATGCTCATACCCGCCGCGACGTGCTTGGAATGGCCGCTGCGGCCGCTGCCCTGACGGCTCTGCCCGGCTTCGCGACCGCCGAATCGATCCAGCCGCGCCGCCGCCGGATCGGCCCCAACGACACGATCCAGATCGGGATCATCGGCCCCGGCGGAAGTCGGGGCGGCTACCGCCAGGGCCTGGGGGTCGGCCGATGGGCGCACTCGAAGGAGGGGGCCAAGATCGTGGCCGTCTGCGATGTGGACGCGCTCCACATGAAGGAGGCCTCCGACGCCTTCGGCGGGGCGCGGATGTTCAAGGACTACCGCGAGATGATCCGGTCAGGCGGCCTGGATGCGGTGATCATCGGCACGCCCGACCACTGGCACCATCGGCAGTGTCTGGACGCGATGGCCGCCGGCTTGGATGTCTACTGCGAGAAGCCGCTGACGCTCAAGATCGCCGAGGGGCGGGAGATCGCGGATTCGGCCCGGCGCAACCGGACCGTCTTCCAGACCGGCAGCCAGCAGCGTTCGGAAGCCCGGTTCCGCCAGGCGGTCCTCGTGGCTCGGTCCGGCAGGCTGGGGAGGATCACCTCCGCCGAGGTCGTGCTCCCGGGCGGACCGACGGGCGGACCCTTCGAGACCATGCCCGTCCCGGCCGATTTCGACTGGGAGATGTGGCAGGGCCCGGCCGAGCGGCACGAATACACCTTCAAGCGGACCCACGGCGATTTCCGCTGGTGGCGCGAGTATTCCGGCGGGATGCTCACCGACTGGGGGGCGCACCATCTGGACATCCTTCAGTGGGGCCTCGGGATGGACGATTCCGGGCCGATCAGCGTGGAGGCGAGCTGCGATTCGCCTCCGATCATCTCCAGCCGGCACTTCAACACCTATCCTCAGTTCGCGGCGACTCTGGAGTACCCTGGCGGGATCACGGTGAAGCTGAGTTCGAAGGGAGACAACGGGACGAGATTCATCGGCGAGAAGGGCTGGGTCTTCGTGAACCGCGGCAGGATCGAAGCCTCCGACCCCGCCCTGCTGATCGACCCGCCTGCGGTGGAAGGGGTGGTGGTCTCAAACGACCACGTCGGCAATTGGCTGGACGCGATCCGCAGCCGGGGAACCTGCATCTGCACCGCCGAAATCGGCCACCGCAGCGCCACCGTCTGCCACCTGGTGAACGAGTCGCTGGACGCCAACGGCCGAAAGCTGATCTGGGATCCGAGACGAGAGCGGTTCGGCTGAGGTCGCGGTCGGGGGCGGGGCAGTGGAGTCTCGTCAATGTGGATTAATTTCCCCTCTTTCAACTCGCGAAAGTGATGTAGAGTGAGTATGGAGAAGCGGATGCACGTGAGGGGATTGAGTGGTGGAAGTCACAAGGCGGGAGCAATGCTCCTGCTTGTCGTTGGACTCATGCTCACCCCCCCCCCGCGGTGGCAGGCACATACGTCCGCAAGCCTGATCTGAACCCGAAGAAGAACCCCTACGGTGGGGAGTGCAGCTGGGGGACCACGGAAGGCGGCCCGGCCGGCACGGTGGATCGCGGCGGCCGCATGGACAGCTATGGCGGACAGCCGAAAGAGACCGGGCAGACGAGCGCCCACTGCCGTGGTGAGGTGACGGCGGTCTTCGAGTGGCAGCGGGACAATATCCCGAACCCAGACCCGGCCGCGCTGACGGATGGGGACCCCACCAACGACACGATTCCCGACCCGCTGGACCTTCCGCCGGAAGAAGTGATCCCGGTCACCCGTTCCAACGCGTCATTCAGTCAAACCATCATGAATCCGAGCGCAAGTTCCCCGACGGGGTCGTGCGACAACGGGCTTCAATTCGGCCCCTCCATCCAGTCCATCCCGATCAACTCATTCATTCCGCCCTTCTTCTTTCCGATCCTGCTCGGATGGCATCATCAGGGGGTCTCAGAGGGCGTGACCTACAGGAAGACGGCGGGCGGTCCCGTGGTCACAATCCAAGTGGCACCCGAGGCGAAAGCGTCGTCGCAACAGGGGGCAGGCGCGTCGGTGAACTGCGCCTTCGGGATCATCGTTCCGAGCGTGACGTTGCTTGGCACCACCCGCTTCACCAACCCCCACGAAATCCAGTTCCTGACCGGTCAGCAGATCAAAGCGACTCTGAATCCTGGCACCTTCAGCCACGACTTTCCCGCCGAGCTCGGAGTCGGAGTTTCGAAGGTCCCAGGCTCGGAGCGCTGGACCATTCCGTCGGCCTTTGATCCGTTCAAGAACTACGTGGCGACGACGACTCTTGGCCGGCGAGATGATCACGCGGCAGGTGACTTGGACAATGCCGACCTCTTCTTCTATTCGAATCGTGGTGGCGAAGGTCAGGTCGAATGCGAGTTCTCCCTGGCGTTTCCCCAAGGCTCGAAGCTGGAAGGCGATTTGCCGAAGTTCCGGGCGAGGTCCAAGGAGACAAAATCGGTGCGCCCTGTTGGCAGCTACCGGGTGCAGACCGGCTTGGTCTCCTTGCAGATGGGTTCCAAGCTCTTCTTTGGTTCAGTTGACCCAGGCAACGGCCAGTGGCGTCCTGGGCAAAAGTGGACTGAGGCTGTTGCGACTGGATTCGGCCGGTTCGCCCCGGTTGGAGAGCTTGCATTCTTTCAGCTGATCACTCCAAATAGACACTACAGGAGAACCTCCCCAGATGGCATGTTTGTCTTGAAGCATTTTTCGGGCTCAGACTGGTTAAACTCGAACGGGCTAGAGTTCCTAGATGCCGGGATACCCTACCTGTTCGCTGGTGAAACGGATGTACGGCCGTATAGCCAAGTTTGGCCGGCATCTCTTCCAGGTGAAGGTGAAGACTCACCCTGGCAGGTCTTGGAACTGCCAGACCCGGGCATCTGGTACGAGTCGAGTGCTTCCGACTCCTTCAAGACATTCTTGATGTACAAGCCTCCCTCGGCCGGCGGCATGGATAGCGTTTGGGTGCCGCTTAGCAGGCATGACTGGTCTTGGCAGGGAACCGCGATTCGGACTCCGCTTCCTGGAGGAGGATGGAGTGCCTGGGTTCTGAACAGCCAGCCGCCGTCTTCTACGTTTCCAAAACCGGAAGAAGTGCATCCTTTATGGAACCGGTTTCTGCCTTATGGCGGGTTCAAATTCCTGCCAGCTGACAATTGAGAAAGAGGAAAGATGAAGACTGTGAAGAAAATGACGATGATGGCGATGGCGATGTTTGCAGCTGCTGCCGCTCACGCCCAGACGACCGGTCCTGTTGGGGGGCACTACATTCCCCCGACGCCACCGGATCAGCTCGCGGCTGGTCGCGCCCAGAGCAAGGTTCGGATGGAGGCCGAGGCCTTGTTTGCCGAGGGGAAGCTGGAGGAGGCGATCGCCAAGTACCGGCTCCTGCTATCCATGATGCCCGGCCCGGGGCAAAGGATGCCTGAGGCCGGGTCCGGGGCCTCGGCGCGCCTGGCCAAGCTCCTCGAGCTGGCAGATCGACCTCATGAGGCACTGGCCGCCTATGCGGGTGCAATCTACTGGGACGCCCGAGAGCACGACTGGCGCGGATGGTCTGTCGACGTCACCGTGCCAGACTACGCGATTCTGGCCGCGAAGCTGGGGCATGAAGAACTGGCGAAAGAGATGTACTACCTTGCCCTCCGAAACTTCAACACGGGAGGCAGCCGTTTCCAGGAACCGGTGCCTTACATCGTGGTCTTCGACCCTGACCCGACGATGGACGTGTGGACCTATTCGACCAACGGCCTGATCGCGGCGGCGACGATGCTGAAGGTGAATGGGAGCACCGAAGGCTGTGAACATCTGGCCGAAGTCAAACGGCTGGCTCCCCAATGGATCGTGCCTCGTCTGTACGAATTCAACTTCGATGTGCCTGGTCGGGAGATCGTGGGGCGGCGGCAGGAGTTGCTGCCCTTCGCCCGCAACGAACGGGAGCGGCAATGGGTGCTCAGCCTGCGGCCGCTGGACGTGAAGGACCGTTGGCAGACGGAAGGCGCCGAACTCCGCCGAAACTCCAAGGTCGTCCAGTCCCGCAAGGGTCCGGTGGTTCGGGGAGAAGCGATGCCCGTCACTCCTCTCCCGACTCCGTCCCCGGCAGGCTGAGGACGGAGTTGGTGGTGCACCGGCAGGGGGCGGGGTTCAGAGTCAGCCGAGATTGTGTTAAGGTGAGATCAGGAGTGTGGAATTCCCTTCGCTCTCATCTTCTGACTCTGGCGATCGCGGCCTTTCTGACCGCAGCCATGGCAGCCTGCATGGGGCAGGTCCCGGGCGGCAGGTCAGTCGGACTTCGCGATCCGGTCGAGACCGCCAAAGAAGAGGCGAGCTCCGCCTTGATCGAGGAGGGAAGAGCCTTCCTCAAGGCGAACCGCATGACTGAAGCTTTGGCCAAGTTCCAGGAGGCTCGGCGGATCGAACTGACGATGCAGACTCGCGTGAGTTCGGCATCCTATGAGATGGCCAAGGTCTTGACTCGGCTGGGGCGGTTGAACGAGGCGATGGATGCCTACAGCCAGGCAATCTTCTGGGACGCGAAAAGCGGGGATTGGCGAGTGAATGGAGTTCAGTCTGAGGTCGAAGTTGTTGCCGATGCGATCATCTTTTCGGTCCGGTTGGGGAACCTCATGTACGCCCAAGACCTTTACCAGTTCTTCTTGCGAAGAAGTTCATTTAGGACCTCCGAGCCGATCCCTTGGTCGGTTCTGTTCGATCCCGATCCGAACTTCGAGCAGTGGGAGCTGACCGAGAAGAATCTTCAAGCAATTGGCATGATGTTGAAATATGTCGGCCAGTATTCCAAGGACGAGAGGTTGCTGGATGAGGTGAAGAGCCTGGCCCCGAACTGGCTGATGCCGGACGCCTTCAGGCTTCAGTATCACACCAAGGACAAAGACTTCCCGGCGGCGCAGGCAGCGCTCATGGCCCGGGCCAAGACCGACCGAGCTCGGAGCTTCATCGCGGCCATCGTTCCCGGT
>JAKRSE010000030.1 GCA_022402505.1 Fimbriimonadaceae bacterium
CTTCCGCTAGATGATTGCAAAGAAGAGGGGCGGGCGGTCGGTGATCGGCTTGGTGAAGATCTGCAGAAGATAGCCGTCCTCGTCTCGGTCCACCAGGATTCCCAGCCGAGCCAACTCGGCGACATCCTCGTCGATCTCACCGACCCGGCCGGCAAGCTCGTCGTAGTAGGTCTGCGGCACGTAGAGAAAGTCGATCCCCGCCTCCCGCAGCCGGGTCACGGTCTGGATGATGTCGTCGGTCCGCAGGGCGACATGCTGCACGCCCGCCCCGCCAAAGAAGTCGAGATACTCGTCGATCTGACTCTTCTTCAGGCCTTCCGCCGGCTCGTTGATCGGGAACTTGATCTTGTGGTTGCCGCTCGCCATCACCTTGGACATCAGCGCCGTGTAATCCGTGCTGATGTCCTGGTCATCGAAGCTGATGAAGAGTTCGAAGCCCAGCACCTTCTCGTACCAGGCGACCCATTCGTTCATCCGGCCGAGTTCCACGTTGCCCACGCAGTGGTCGACCTCCAGAAGCCCCAGGTTCAGGCCCTTGATCTCCTCGCGGCGGAACCCAGGCTCCCAGGCACCTCGGTACCCGGTCCGGTCGATGAAGCTGTGCAGGGTGTCGCCGTAGGTTCGGATCGAAGCCTTCACGACCCGCCCATGCTCATCCTCGAAGACCGTGGGAGCCATCGCCGGCTCGGCGCCTCGCTCCACCGCCACCGCAAACGACCGCTCCACGTCCTCCACCCGGAAGGCGATGTCACGAACGAAGTCGCCATGACGCCCGATGGGCTCCGCCATCGGATGCCCCGGACGAAGCGGAGCGGTCAAGACGAACCGGAGGTCCTGCTGCTGCAGAAGCCAGGAGGTCTGATCCCGACTCCCCGTCTCCAGGCCGGAATAGGCGCGGATGTCGAAGCCGAAATGGTGGTGGTAGAACCAGGCGGCCTGGCGGGCGTTGTTCACCCAGAAATGGATGTGATCGACACCGAGAAGAGGAAAGCTGTCCTGCGTCATTGAAGGGTCACCGAGAACCCAAGGTTACCGCCTCGGCCGGCAGGCCTCCGACCTCCAGCCTCGCCCCGGCCGCAATCGCCTCGTTTCGGATCATGCACGAGGCCAGCCGGCGGCCGTCCGGAAAGTCGACGGAACGGATCACCGACCCCGCCTTCTGCCCCTCCGAGGTCACGGGCGAACCCGATTCCACCGCACCCGCCACCCACAGAAGAGACCAGGTCTGGTTCGTATGCCCCCGAGCGAAGATGCGGTGCAGCACCTCCTGCCCTACATAGCACCCCTTGGCGTGGCTGACGTGAATCCGGTCGAACTCCGGCCCCAACTCGGGCGGCAGGGTCTTCTCCCCGATGTCCGAGCCCATCGCCGGCCGGCCGGCCAGGAGCATCCGACGCTCGACCTCGGCCGGATCACTCGGGCCGGGAGCTTCGGGCCGGAGGACGTCCCACCCGCCGACCGAAGTCCGATCATGCCTCAGGGCGATCGAAGCTGCCGGCGGCTCATCCAGGCCGCCTCCTTGGACCGTCCAGAGCGGCCCGCCCAGGTCCTCCCATTCCACGTCCTCCATGACCACGAAGTCGGTCAGCCGTTGAATCAGCGGGCCGGGCGGCTCGGCAAAGGCCACGTACTCCTGCGGCCCCGTCCGGCCGATGGTCAGCAGAGATTCGATCCGCCCCTGTCGAGACACCAGACAGGATCGCGCCGCCCCTCCCTCGGCCAGGGAGGAAAGGTCCTGGGTGACCTGGCCCTGCAGCCAGCCGCCGGCATCGGGACCCCAGATCCGGACCGCCCCCGAACCTGGAACTTCCGCCCAGACCGGACGCGTCTCTTGAATCAAGCCTGCCGACATCTCTCCCTCCATACGGCCGAGGTTCTGGAGTAATGTCACCACAGGGACTCAAGGGAATGAGGAGATCCACAACCGGCAAGGCCACCGTCCGCGACGTGGCAGACCGGGCCGGCGTCAGCCGAGCCACCGTGTCGAACGTCCTGCGAGGCAACGACGGCCGCGTGAGCGTCAAGACCCGCGAAACGGTCCTCGCCGCCATCCGCGAGCTCGGCTACCGAGCCCCCATTCCCCACTCGCCCATCTCGAAGGTGAGGGCCGGATCCTACGGCATCATGCTCTTTCAGCTGGCCCAACACCCCCTCAGCGAGCACGGCTACTACACGCCCATTCTGGAGGGCTGTCTGTGGGGGTGCCATGAGGCAGGCCAGAGCCTGAACCTGCTCCACCAGAGAGCCTGGGAGATGACTCGGGCGGACGTCCGGACGCTCCTGGACGGCCGGGTCGATGGGGTCGTGGCCGTCGCCCCGCTGGCCGATTCCTCCGCCGTCCATGAACTGAGCCAGGTCAACTTTCCGCTCGTGGTCATCGGCTCGCACTACTCCGGCGACCGGATAAACTGCGTCGGAACCAACGGCGAAGAGGTGGGCGAGGCTGCCTTGGAGCGGTTCCTCCAATTCGGCCATCGCAGGCTCGCCTACATCGGCTCTCCGTACCAGATCACCGACTGCCAACGGAGGCTCGCGGGCTTCCGAAGGATGGCCCGACGACACCGCCTCCCGGCCATCCAGGAATGGCCGGCACTCACGAGCGGCGAGGTGGACGCATGGCTGGAAGACCTCGCCAAAGCCGATCCTGCCGAGAGGGTCACCGGCATCTTCTGCTTCAACGACTCCTACGCCCGCCGGGTCGTGGAGACCGCGTTGAGGCTTGGGCTCCGAGTGCCGAACGACCTCTCCGTCATCGGAGTGGACGGAACCCACGAACCGACTCCCCTGGGCCCGATCAGCTCGTTCCGCCAGCCGCTCTATGAGATGGGGCGTGAGGCCGTCTCGATCCTGGAACAGATCAACCAAGACCTCGCGGCCGGCCGGCCCTTCCCGGTGACCAAGCGGGTGCTCGGCATGACCCCGATCGAGGGCTGCACCCTGGGTCCGGCGCCCTCGGACACCCGCTGAACTTTCACTCTGCGCTGAAAATCGTCCCCCCGACCCGCCGGCTGGGGAGTATCTTGAAGTCATGGCCCTGGCAGAACCGCCCAGCGCAGCGAGCATCGACCGCATCGCCGACAAGGTCTTTGCGGATGAGCGGATTTCCGCGGAAGACGCTCTGGCCCTCTTCCGACACCCCAATCTGAATGATCTGGCGGCCATGGCGGACCATCGGCGGCGGCGGGCGGCCGATCCGGACACGGTCACCTACATCGTCGGCCGAATCCTGAACTACACCAATGTCTGCTGGGTCCGCTGCAAGTTCTGCGCCTTCTACCGGGTTCCCGGACACGGGGAAGGCTACCTTCTCTCGGATGAAGAGATCCTGAACAAGGTGCAGGATACGGTCGACAAGGGCGGAGTCGAAATCCTCTTTCAGGGCGGCCTCAATCCCAAGCTGAAGATCGACTACTTCGAGCGAATCTTCAGCCTCATCAAGGAGCGGTATCCCGACGTCATCCTCCACGCCCTGAGCCCGGCGGAAATCATTTATGTTTCCAACATCAGCAAGCTGACCTTGGAGGAGACCCTGAGGCGGCTCAAGGCCGTCGGACACCACTCGATCCCCGGCGCAGGTGGAGAGATCCTGGTCGACCGGGTCCGCAAGATCATCGCTCCCTACAAGGACACCACCGACGAATGGCTGCACTGCATGAGGACGGCGGCCGGACTA
>JAKRSE010000031.1 GCA_022402505.1 Fimbriimonadaceae bacterium
AGAGGGCGCCGCTGAGCATGAGGGAAGCCAGGCAGGCCATCAGCCCGAGCTGCCAGAACGTCGCCCGACGACCGGCCTGCCGGACGAATTCCTCCGACTTCCGAGCGGCCAGCCACACGGCCACCGGCACCAGGATCGGCAGGACGAAGAGGCTCAGCCAGGCGGCGGCGGTGATCATCTTTCGGCCGAGGTCTGGGGCGGCGGGGGTGATGGAGGTTTCCATCGGCGCATTCCCTGTCACGGGGTTGAGCCGGGACGGGTTGCATGAGTTATGCTGGAATCCATGCTTCCCTTGCTTTTGGCAATGATGCCAATGCTCCAGCCCGAGCGGCCGGTCTCTGCGTTCTACATCGGCCACAGCCTCGCCTCCGACATCCCCGACATGGTCAAGTCGATGGCCGGCAGCGGATTCGACTTTCGCGAGCAGTTCATCCCCGGCGCGCCGCTCCGCTGGCAGTGGGAGGAGCCGACCCGCAACGACAAGAACGTGGACCACTACCGGGGCCTCTACACCCGGATGCTGACCGACCAGACGACCGATTTGGTCATGATCGACAGCGTCCCGAGAGGCGAGGAGGCGAGCCTCCAAGAGTCGATCCAGGCGGCGGGGAAGTTCGTCGATTTCGCCCGGAAGAAGAACCCCCAGGTTCGGGTCTGGTACTACGAGCCCTGGCACCACATCACCAGCGGCACTCCGCAGGCCTCGGAGTACGACAAGAGCAGTCCCTCCCGGAACCTGCGCTGGCGACCTCGGATCACGGAGGATCGGAAGAAGTGGGATCGGGTGGTCGCCGAGGTGAATCGGCGGCACCCGGGAGCCAAGCCGATGAAGCTGATCCCGGGCGCCTCGGCCCTCGGGCTGGCCGCCGATGAGATCGCCGCCGGCCGGGTTCCAGGCCTCCGTTCGATCAACGACCTCTTCAGCGACGACATCCACCTCACGCCATTGGGCAGGTTCCTGGTGGCCTGCGTCCACTACCGGGCCCTGACCGGAAGGCCGTCGGCCGGCCGTCGGTGGGAGGTGGTGGACCGCTGGGATCGGGCCTACTTCGGCGCGGCGGATTGGACGGGCAAAGTCTGGCCCAAACCCGCCCCCGAAACCGCCCGCGCCCTCCAATCCATCGCCGACCGGGTTCCGCTGCCTTGAGGGTTTCGGTGGGCGATCAACCACCGGTTGATGCTCAAGGCGCAAGGTCGAGGCGGAAGCCGTACTCGCGGGCCTGATCGGGGTCGTTGCAGATGCGTTCGCCGACGGGCACCGCGCCCAGGCGGGCATAGAATCGGTGGGCGCGGGTGAGGAGGACGTCGCTCCAGATCTCCATTCGCCGGCAGCCTTGGCCGACCGCAGCCTGGCGGATCCGGTGGAAGAGCGGTTCGGCGGCTCCGGTTCCCCGGGCTTCGGGCAGGAGGTACATCCGGATCAGCTCGCAGTCGGCCCCGGCCACCCATAGCAGGCCGTCCTGCTCCACCAGGGAGTCGCCTGAAGGCCGCGGGGATGCGTGGACCTCCAGGCCTCCCCCGCCGAGAATGTCGCCGCCCTCGGATTCGACCACCCAATACCCGTTTCCATTCTGAAAGTAGAACTCGGCGAAGTCTCGGAGGTCGGAATGGTAGCCGTCCCAATCCCAGCTGAACCCGAATTCGCGGTAGCAGGCCTGGATCACCTGGACGACGCTGTCGGCATCTTCAGGCTGAGCGGGGCGGATGAGCATGGTGGAAAAGCAGCGGTTCGACCCCGGCCAGGATGATCCGACGGGTGGGATAATACCGGCCATGACAAGCCCGAGTCTGGTCGTCTCTCCGGATGGGCGTCGCCTGCTCCGGCCGGGCGGCGAGCCGTTCTTCTACCTGGCCGATACGGCGTGGGAGCTGCTCCATAGGCTGGACTCGGCTCAGACCGAGGAGTACCTGACGACCCGGGCATCTCAGGGCTTCACCGCCATCCAGACCGTGATCCTGGCCGAGCGCGACGGCCTGCGGACCCCGACCCCGGCCGGCCATGTTCCGTTCCACGACCTCGATCCGGCTCGGCCCAACGAGGACTACTTCCGGCATGTCGATTCGGTGGTCGCCCGCATGAACGAGCTGGGGATGATGGCCGCCCTGCTGCCGACTTGGGGAGACAAGGTCAAGAATTCCCCCGGCGAGGGGCCGCAGGTGCTGGATCCGTCGAACGCCCGCGCCTACGGCCGGTTCATCGGAGCCCGATATCGGGATGCGGACGTGCTCTGGATCCTCGGCGGGGATCGCGACACCTCTCGCGAGCCTTACCTGGAGACGATGCGGGAGCTGGCGCTCGGCCTGAAGGAAGGCGACGGCGGCCGGCACCTCATGAGCTTCCACCCTCCGGGCTGCCACTCCAGCACGGAGTTCGTGACGCAGGAAGACTGGCTGGACGTCCACATGTGGCAGACCGGCCACAGCTCTCCCGAGATGGACACGGCGGCGAAGATTCTCCAGGATCGGGCCCTCGACCCGCGTCGCCCGGTCTTCGACGGCGAGCCCTGCTACGAGAACATCCCGATCATGGGAGGCGGCTGGAACCCGACCGGGGCCCGATTCTCGGCGGCGGATGTCCGGCGTCGGGCCTATCGGGCGCTGCTGGCCGGAGCCTGCGGGCACACCTACGGCTGCAACGAGATCTGGATGATGCACCGCCACGGCGAGATGCAGTTCCTGGCATCGAACATGGATTGGCGTCAGGCGATGCACCTGCCGGGAGCCAACCAGATGCGGCACGTGCGGAGCCTCTTCGCCTCCCGGCCCTTCCTGGAGCTGGAGCATCGAGAGGGGATCGTGAAGGCTCTCGATTCGAACATCTATCCCGACTCCAACCTGCAGGCTCGCCACCGCTGGACTCCCTGGCCTGAGGAAGGCGCTGATCTCATCCGCCCCACGGCCGCGGCGGGGAAGGACTACGCCTTCGTCTATCTGCCTGGAGGAAGCCCGGTCCGCTGCGACTTCGGCTTCCTCGGAGAACAGGTGCGGCTCTCCTGGTTCGACCCGCGTCACGGCACCACGAGCCATGCCGGGGTCTCCCCGAGCCTCACCGACTGGATCGACCCGCCCGCCGTGGGCCAAGACTGGGTCCTCATCGCCGACCGGACCCCCTGAGTCCCAATCCCCCGGGAGGAGCCGAGTATCATCTGACGGTCCGGATCGTTAGCTCAGTTGGTAGAGCAGCTGACTCTTAATCAGCGGGTCGTAGGTTCGAGCCCTACAGCGCCCACCATTCCGGCCCCTCACTCCGCCTCCGGCAGCAATTCCTCGATATCGAGGCCGAGCGCGCGCGAGGCCCAGCAGCGCACGCGCGCTGCCCGGCTTCTTGCCGGCCTCGATCTCCGACAGATAGGCGGCATTGATGCCGGCGGCATCCGCCAGCGCGCGCTGCGTCATTCCGCGACGCTCGTGCCAGACCCGCACCGGGCTTTCGCCCGCGAGCATGCGGCGCACCGCTTCGGCCGGCAGGTAATCCGCCCGCGCGGCTGCCTTGCCGAGAAGCCGCTCCCGCTCCTCCTGCGCCGCCACGGCGGCGAGGCCGATGCGGTCTTCCATGGCTCCCTCACGCATCCGACATCGCGATCCCCATCTCCCGGATCGCCCGCCCCCATTTCTCCGCATCGCCGCGCAGCGTCCGCGCGAAGGCCTCCGGCGTCGTG
>JAKRSE010000303.1 GCA_022402505.1 Fimbriimonadaceae bacterium
TCCGGAGGTGGAAGAGGGTCTGCGTCGGCTCTTTGCGTCCCGAGGTCTGCGCTGGGCGGAGACGAACCTGCGGCAGGCCCTGAAGCCCGAGGGGGCCGCGCTCATCCCCAACCCGAACGGCACCGCGCCCGGATTCTGGTGCCGAGATGATGAAGGAGGATTCTATTGCGCCCTGCCCGGCCCTCCCAACGAATTCAACCCAATGGTGGAATCATTCCTCATCCCCCGCCTCGCTTCTCTGGGCGACGGGCTCGTTTTCCACTCCACGGTCCTGAAGATCGCCGGTATCGGGGAGAGCCGGCTGGAGGAGATTCTGGGCGATCTGATGGCCGGCGAGGACCCAACGATGTCTCCTTACGCGAAGACGGGCGAGGTTCATCTGAGGCTGACCACCGCCGCCCGGTCCGCCCCTGAGGCGGCTGCTCGACTCGATCCGCTGGAAGCCGAGGTCCGCCGCCGAGTCGGGCCCGCCGTCTACGCCCGCAACGATGAGTCGATGGCTCAGGCGATCCTCAACCTTTTGGTGGATCGCCGAGAGACCCTCGCGCTGGCGGAAAGCATGACCTGCGGAATGATCGGGGCGGAACTGACCTCGGTTTCAGGCATGTCGGCAGTGTTGAAGGGCGGCGTGATGGCCTACTCCCGATCCGCGAAGTCGGACCTGCTGGGGGTTCCTCACGATCTGCCCGTATACTCGGCAGAGTGCGCTGCGGCGATGGCGACCGGAGCTCGCCGGGCCTTGGCGGCGGACTGGGGACTGTCGGTCACGGGACTCGCCCAGGCCGACGGCAGCGATGTGCCGGCCGGCAGCGTGTGGATCGGCGTCTCGGGTCCGGGCGGCGTGGAACGGGTGGAAACCCATCGGTTCATCGGCACTCGCGAGGCGGTCCGGCAGCGGACGACGACCTTCGCCTTGGGCCTCCTGCGCCGACTCCTCCTTGGACTCCCGTAGACCCAGCTGTCATGCAGGTGAACCTTGTTCTGGGGGATCAGCTGGTGGAAGGGCTGTCGGGGCTGCCCGGCGACGCCCTTCACCTGATGGTGGAAGACCGGACCTTGGCCGTTCGGACCCGGCATCACAAGCAGAAGCTGGTTCTCTTCTTCGCGGCGATGCGACTCTTTGCTGCGAACCTTCCGCGATTTCAGTATTCCTGCGATCTGGAGCCGAACGCTCCGGGGATGGAAGGCCGGCTGGACACGCTTCGCGGGGAGGGGATGACCGATCTCTTCACCTATCGACCGCACGACGACTTCTTCACCGAATGGTTGACCGACTGGGCGACGTCGGCCGGTGTGAAGCTTCATCTGGTGGAGAGTCCCTGCTTCCTGACGTCGCCGGAACACGGCCGTCGTTGGGCCGAGGGCCGGAGGCGGCCGTTGATGGGCGACTACTACCGAGACGAGCGTCAGCGGCTCGGCATCCTCCTGGGAGTCGACGGAGGGCCTGAGGGCGGGAAGTGGAGCTACGATGAATCCAACCGCCGACCGATCCCCAAGGGGGAGGCGATTCCGCCGTGGCCCGAACCGGCTCGCGAGCCGCGAACCCAGAAGGTGATTTCGCAGGTCATCCAAATGGTGGAGGCCCTCTTCCCGGACCATCCCGGCGAGACCGGACCTTTCCTCTGGCCGGTCACTCGGGCGGAGGCGCTTGCCGAGCTGGACCGCTTCATCGAAGAACGGCTCGACGGCTTCGGCCCCTACGAGGATGCCCTCACCACGCGGGGAACCCGGCTCTGGCACTCCTCGCTCAGCCCTGCCTTGAACATGGGACTTCTCCTTCCGGGCGAGTGCGTGGACCGGGCTCTCGCGGCTTATGAACGGGGAGAGGCGAGGCTTGAATCGGTGGAAGGCTTCGTCCGGCAGATCATCGGCTGGCGGGAGTTTATCCGTCATCGGGCCTCCGAATACCATCCGAGTCCACCCAACCGGTTGAACCATATGAACCGGCTTTCATCCATTTGGTGGACTGGAGAGACGGGGCTCCCGCCGGTGGATCAGGCGATCAGAATCACGCTGCGGCATGGATGGTGCCACCACATCGAGCGGCTGATGGTCCTCGGCGCCCCCATGCTCATGTGCGAAGTCCACCCGGATGAGGTCCACCGATGGTTCATGGAGATGTTCGTGGACTCGGCCGAGTGGGTCATGGCGCCGAACGTCTACGGCATGTCGCAGTGGGCGGACGGAGGGCTCTTCGCGACCAAGCCGTACATCAGCGGGTCCGCCTACATCCTCAAGATGAGCGATCACCCAAAGGGCGACTGGTGCGAAGTCTGGGATGGGCTGTACTGGAGGTTCATCCATCGTCATCGCGAGGTCCTAGCCGCCAATCCGCGCATGTCGATGGCGCTCCGCAGCCTGGACCGCCTGGATCCGACCCGCCGAACCCGCATCTTTCTTCGA
Organism: Fimbriimonadaceae bacterium; assembly: GCA_022402505.1. Lineage (GTDB taxonomy): Bacteria > Armatimonadota > Fimbriimonadia > Fimbriimonadales > Fimbriimonadaceae > JAKRSE01. The sequence goes on from JAKRSE010000303.1 coordinate 2,404, forward strand.
GCCGAGGAGTTCATCGGCCGGGCGACGAGGCCGCAAGGGTGACGAAAATGTCCCGTTACATCAGTCAAGTCAGCGTCATCTGGTGAAGCTGAGTCAGGCAGGCCCGAGCCCAGCCTATGGGCATGTTTGCTTCGGCGATTCTTGCCGCCGCCATCGGCGGACCCGTGGCCAAGCCCGCTCCGATCGGGTTCCTGCCGGCTGCCGTTTACAAGCGGTCCTGCGCCTCCTGTCACGGGGACAGCGCCAAGATGATCGCCGACGGCCGCCTCAAGATGCGCCCAAGACGCGACCTGAACGACAAGGTCAAGGAGATGGGAGCGATCATCCAGCCCCCGCTGAAGCCGGATCAGTCGCTCGTCATGACCGATCTGCTGCTCAGCTGGGAGTCGGGCCGCCCGTTCCTCGCCATCGTCCGTCAAGAGGGTGCCAAGCTCCGCTTCGAGGCGACCCCGGGCACGACGGTTCAGGCCGCCGCCAAGGGGAGCAGTCTCAGTTCCGGAAAGGATTCCAAAGGCGACTACGTGAGCCTGCCCGCCGGGGCTGGAATCTCTGACGTCCGGTTCACCCTGCGGCGCGGCAAGACGACGGTCACCCTGGACGGCAGCCGCGCGGCCTGGACCCGCTACTGAGCCGCCTGTAGCTGGAGATCCAGCCGGAACAGCCGCCCGTCGCCCAGTCGGACCACCCCATAGTGCGAGCCCGCGACCACTTCGGTCTCAACCTCCACGGGATTCCCGTTCCGCGACGCCGAGCGGACCCTCATGCCTGGCGGGAGAAGAACCCGGATGACCGCGGTCTCCGCCGATGAGGCTCCCTCCAGCCGGATCCGGTCGGCCGACCGCTCCCATCGGTAGCGGACGTAGCCGTCGGAGGCGGCATAACGGGCCGTCACCTCGATCTGCTGGGTGTCGGTCTGGCTCCACCGTGGTGAGAGAACCAGACTTCGAAGCCCGGAGGAAGCGTCATGCACCCCCGCAAGGCCTTCGATCAGGCCGAACACCATGCTCGCCGGAGGCCAGTTCTCGGGGCCGCCATAGGTCTGGTTGGACCGGGGGACCGGATGGGCTTGGTCGCTGAGAGTCAGGCCCAGCAGCGCGTAGGTCGGGCCGTTCGGAGTGCCCCGCAGGACGATCTCGGCGACCTCGGCCTCGGGACGTGGGTTGTCCAGGGCGCACCAGGATGGCCCGACGTCCAGGCTGCGGCCGTTGGGGCCCCGCCAGGCGACTCCGGCCCGCTCGCCGGCCAGGCGGGGGAACCACCAGCCGGTCAGGTGGACGCCCGCCTCCAGCATCACCCGCCGCCGGGATCCGTCGGCATAGACCCAGTCCAGGCTCGCCGGGTGCCGCTGATCTCCCAGGCCTTGAACCGTGTGAAGCAGGTAGGCGGCTCCCACGGCTCGCCCGACCGGAATCCGAACCTCCTGGTCCTGAAGGGCGACGGCTGCCGGAGCTCCCTTCGCCCCGATCTCCCATGGGATTCCGGCCAGAAGGGTCGTCCCGCGGGGAAGGCCGGAAAGGTCGTTCCCCTGGTCTGAGCCCATCCAGCCCGGGGCTTCCAGAGGCATCGTCGCCAGGCCGGCGAGGGGAATGGGCGAGAGACTCCTGGGAGCTGCCGCAGGCCGCGGAGCGCCACGCCAGCCCCAGCCGATCCGTCCGCCGTCCGCTCGCCCCAGAGCGTGGACCCGCCGAAGAATGTCCACTCCGTAGTCCTCCATCCCGGACTCGAAGGCCCCCTTCGCCAGCTCTCCCGCGACCGTGGCGCTGACTCCGCCATTCATGTATTCCCACTTCTCCGAATGGGCGCCGAACCCGCGCTCATAGGGAGGGAAGCTGAAGAACCACTCGCCCGGCCCTCCCGGGGGGAGGTTGGCGCGAAGAGCCTGATAGGTCGAAAGAATCGCCCGCCGCTTCTGCAGGTCCAAGGTTCGGTTCAGGCTGTAGGCGTTGCTGAGCGAGACGATCTTCTCGGGCGCGACCCCGAAGTCGCGGACCACAGCCGGGTCCTCTTCCACCGTGTGCCGGAAGTGGCCGCCGAGCCAGGAGAGCCGTTCGATCCTCTCTTGAACCCCCCGTCCCCGGTCCTCCAGTTCGCCCGCGTCGGCCTCTCGACCCGCCGCCCGCATCATCTCCGCCAATCGGAAGCAGGCATGGGCGTAGCCCGTGTTGTCCCCGAAGAAGATGGTGAACTTCGACTTTTCCGCATCGACCAGCATCGTCGGGTTCAGGCTCTCCCGGGGGAGGAACTCGTCGTCGGCCTGGAAATCCCAGGTGTCGATCGTGTAGACCCGGCGCAGAAGGCTGTGGAAATTGGACCACCGCAGGGGATCGTTGCGGACGTAGTCCAGGGCCGCCTTGGCCGAATCCAGGTTCGATTTCAGCCACTCCAGATCGCCGGTCGCCTTCCAGGCCTGGTCCAGGCGGAGGACGTAGAACAGCTCGGGATGGTTTTCGACCGGCTGCCGAACCCATTGGCGACCCCCTTTTCGCCGAGCGAAGCCGAGCGGTCCGTAGGCGGTGTCCCAATAGCCCGGCCCCTGGTCCGCCTCGGTCATGGAATAGATCATCCCGTCCTCCCGCTGGCCTTGGCGATGGAGGTCGACGAAGTCGCGCAGCTTCGGTTCGAACCACTTCGCCCCGGTGGCGACGAAGTACTCGTCCAGATGCCAGCCGACCAGCTGATGGTAGGTGCGGCCTTCGAACGAGACGGGGAAGGTGTAGCCCTCCATCCAGTCGCCCATCCCCTTCCACATCGACCGCCGGAACATCTCCAGCATTTGCGACCATTCCCCGTTTTCGTCACGGATCTCAGTCTTGGCCTCGACGATGAAGCCCAGCTCGGCGACCGGGCGGTTGGCAGCGTCTCGCACCCGGACCTTCTGCCGGCCCAGTGCCCCGCCGATGGTGAACTCCAGCTCGACCCCGGCCGCACGGCCGTAGACCTTCCCATGCGAGTCGATGATCTCGGCCGACGCGCCCTCGTCGCGAGCCACGACCTTCAGCCGGTCGAGCGGGGCGTAGACGGGTTCAATCGGGCCGATCAATGCGGCGGGCGGCATTCCGGTCTGCATCAGCGCTCCCAGAGTCATGGCGACGAAGGTCATGAGGCTCCGCCTCCCATTGTGACCCCTTGGAAGCGGGCTCAGGGCGAAAACCGGTCCGGGGGCGTCACCTCGGCTCCATCCGGGGCAGGGATCTCCCGGGACCTTCCAGCCAGAAATCCGCGCTTGGTCCGCTCGAGCATCCGGAAACGCCTCCCGACCTGCCGCCGATCATTCCACGATCTTGAAGACGTTGGTCAGATAGGTGCCATAGATCACCGCGAAGCCGCCCAGAGTTCCGGCCAGAAGGAGCATCGAGGCGCCCGTCAGCCTCAGAGCCCAATAGACCCCTCGCTGCCGCTCGGCGTCTTCGGCCTGGGCTTGAGCCATGGCCCCCAAGGCCTGGCTGGGACGCCCCGCGTACTCGGCCGTGTGGATCAGGCCGCGCCACTCGGGGGCGATCAGGTCGCTCCGGGCCGCGACATCCGCGAGACCTTCGTTCTCACGGGGGTTGAGCGAGGCCAGCCGCTCGCTTAAGATCACGTTCGGCACTGCTTCGGCGGCCGCGGACCAGGCCTTCGCCGGGGCGATTCCCGCCTCCAGCATCCGCTCCAGGTGCCGGCTGAAGGCCCGCAGACTCTCGGCCCGCGCCATCTTGGACCGGATCCAGGTCATCAGCTCCACCCGGTGGCGAAGCCGGCGGGTGAAGGCGCGACGGATCGCCCAGCCCCAGAACAGCATCAAGCCCATCGCGCCGAGAATCAGCCAGAACCAGGGCTCTCGCAGGGGCTGATTCACCGGGGTGACGGATGACGAGTCGGCCAGCACGTCGATCCCCTGGAGGACCACCCCCCGCAAGGAGACCCCGACCAGGAGGCAGAGGGCGAAGTTCCACAGCGAGACCCAGGTGATCCACCGGGGGATCCGGAACCAGAAGGCCCGCCGGCAGTCTTCGCTCAGCTCTTCCAGGGCTTGCGGCAGGCTTCCGGAAAGCTCGCCCGCCGCGACCGCCCCGACCATCCCGGGAGCGAAGAGGGTGGGGAAGTTCCGCATCGCCCCCGAGATCGTGCCGCCTTCCGCCGTGGATCGGGCCATCCAGGCCGAGGCCCGGGCCAGACGCCGATCCGATGTGTTCGCCGCCAGCCTCTCAAAGACCGCCGAGACGGCAATCCCGGCCCGGACCAGGTTGGCCATGGAGGCGAAGTAAAGCTGAAGCCGCCCCTCCGGAACCTCCTTGGTTCCCACTGCGGGCGGGGCCGGAAGTGCGGACCTGACCGACGGAGCCGCCACGACCACCTGCGGTTGGGCCGAAGCGATCTGCCTGACCTGGGCTGCCTGCAGCCCTCGCGCCTGGAGCATCCGGACGGCTCGACCTCCATCCGGCGCCTCGATCTGGCCGGAGCGGGGCGCTCCAGCCTCATCGCGGGCCCGGTACTCGTAGGTCGGCATCGGATCAGCTCCGGAGCGCCTGGCCGAAGACGTCGGTCAAGCCTTCGGTCATGGTTTCGCGGTTCATCAAGGTCTTCACCGCCTCATGGGGAGCTGTCCGACCATCCAGGACGCCCGCGACGGCCGACAGGATCGGAGCCTCCACGCCGAGACGGCCGGCCATCAGGATGGCTGCGTGGGTTGTGGGCACGCCTTCGGCCACCTGGCCCAGGTCGGCCAGAGCCTCCGAGAGCACCCGGCCCTGGCCCAGCGCGACGCCCAGCCGGTGGTTGCGGCTCAGGCGGCTGGCGGCGGTGGCGAAGAGGTCGCCGACCCCGGCGATCCCCATGAAGGTTTCCAGCCGAGCCCCTTGGGCCAGGCCGATCCGGGCGATCTCGCCCAGACCGCGGCTGAGCAAAGTGCCCTTGGTGTTGTCTCCGAAGCCGAGGCCGTCCGACATTCCCGCCGCCAGGGCGATCGTGTTCTTCAGGGCTCCCGCCACCTCCACACCGACCACGTCGTCCGACATGTAGATTCGGAATCGGCGCGAATGGAAGGCGTCGCGGAGGCAGGCCGCGGCCTCCGGACAGGTCGAAGCGACGACGGCCGCCGTCGGGATGTCTTCGACCAGCTCCCGGGCCAGGTTCGGACCGCTGAGGAAGGCGATCCGGGCTTCGGGGAGGGTTCGAGCCAGCGAGCGGCTGAAGAGCTCGGCCCCCGGCGCCAGACCCTTGGTGGCAATGCAGACCAGCGGGTAGCCCTCCATCGCCGCGTGCCGCTCCGAGACCGCCCCGCTGGGCAGAGCTTCAATGAGGCCGCCGCCGTCGGGCTCCACCTCGCCGATCAGACCGGGTTGGATGAGGTCGGGAAGTGCGATCCCGGGCAGATACCGGGCGTTCTCCCGATCTCGGATCATCGCCTCGATCTGATCGGGATTGCGGCCCAGAAGCCGGACCTCGCGCCCCTGACGGGCCAGGATCACGGCCAGCGCCGTACCCCAGCTGCCCGCCCCAAGAACGGTCATGCGCATCGTCTCTCCTGGGCGGCTGTCCCGGCTCAGCGGGTCTTCCCCTGATCGAGGTTGACGACGGCGCCCATGAGGGTCTTTTCGGCTCCGCCCAGATCGCCCCGCTGCACCGCCTGCATTGCCAGAGTCACCTCCTGCGCTTCGGCGGTGCGGCCCTGCTGAACCAGGAGCGCCTGGGTCTTGGCGAGGTCCTGAAGGGCGGCGCCCTGAGTCAGCGCCTGAGTCTTCAGCCCGAGCATCGTCTTCTCGACCTGACGGGTGATGCTGCTCACCTCAAAGGCGGCCGCAACCTTGGGGTCGGGCGGGACGGAGCAGCGGGCCTGGTCGGCGGTGAACTCCATGATGAGGTCCAGCTCCAGAGAATCGACCGAGCCCGTCACCGGATGGGTGTAGTCGATCCTCCCATGGGCGACCCGGTAATGCCCCAGCGGGTGGTTGGGGAACTCGAAGTCGAAGACCACCTGAAGGGTCCGGCCGCGTTCCAGGTCGGCCAGCTCCATCTCCACCCGCTTCTGGCCCGGGGCGACGCTCTGGCCGGTCATCCCCCGCAGCTCCACCCATCGGGCCGTCTCCAGGGTGAGCTTGGCCGAGGTCATCGTCGCCCCGGTCACCTTGTCCAGCTCGTCGCGGAACACGGCCGGGATCTCGTCCGGCCGGCTGATGTAGTGGTGATTGCCTCCGGCCCGCCGGGCGAGGGCGGCCAGGAGCTCGGCGTTGTAGTCCGGACCGAAACCGAGGAAGGTCGCGGTGATGCCCTGGGCCCGCACGTCGGCTGCCATCTGCACCAGGCTGGAGAAGTCCTTGACTCCCGCCGTCGGGTCGCCGTCGGTCAGCACCACCAACCGGGTCGCCCGGCCCGGATCCATCGCCTGAGAAAGCTGTCGGACGGCCAGGTTCAGGCCTTCGCTCAGGTTGGTCGTGTAGCCCGGCTGCAGCTGGGCGATTCCCGACTTGATCTGTTCGCGGGAGGTCACCTTCTGCGGCGCCATGAGGACCTCGACCAGCTCATCGAAGACGACGATGCTGAGGACGTCGTTGGGGCCGAGAAGGTCGACGACCAGCATGCAGGCCTGCTTGGCGTATTCCAGCGGCGGGCCCTCCATGCTGCCGGACCGATCCACCAGCAGGCAGAGATTCACCGGAGTCCGCGCTCCCTGGACAAAGGCCCCCGGAAGGCCGGCGTCGGCCGGGGCTTCGATCTCCAGCAGGAACTGCTCTCGGGCGGGGCCGTTCGCCAGTGTGGCGGTGCGGGATGGGGTCAGCCGGAAGGTCAGGTCCTGCTTCGGCGGCGTGAAGGCGGCCGTCCGGTTCGGGTCGATCCCGGGGGCGACCCCGGCAGGCATCGCCATCGTCCGCTGAGGGTCTGCTCCCGCCATCAGGGTTCGGTTCGGATCGTGAGGATTCATGCCTGCTCTCTTCCCATTATGTTGTACGCCTCTCGGCGCGGATTTCCGTCGAACCGATCCGGGCCACCGATCCCGGCGGCAGCGGCGCGGATCCGGTGATGCGGACCCCGTTCACGAAGGTGCCGTTCGTGCTCTGCAGGTCGGTCACCACCAGGCCGGAGGGGCTCGGCGAAACCAGGGCGTGCCTTCGGCTTGCGTTGGAGTCGTGGCTCAGGGCGAGGTCGCGCCCTTGTCGCCCGATCTCCACCTCGGCCGTCACCGAGATGCGCCGCCCGGCGAGCGGACCCGAAACGACGACTAGCTCATCGCCGGCGGCCGGAGCGGGAATGGGGGCCATCGCCTGGGTCGGAGCGCCGGCAACGGGCGACATCGAAGGCGCTGCCGAAGGGACGGCTCCGACCGGAACCCCGCGCGCCCGGGCCTCCTGAGCCGCGTGCGCCGCCCCGGATTTCATCAGGAACTGAAGCTGAAGGGTCCCGATCTGGATGACGTCGCCGGCGCTGAGCGGGGTCGGCTGGACCAGGCGCATGCCGTTCAGGCCCACGCCCAGCGGCGACCCGGGATAGA
>JAKRSE010000304.1 GCA_022402505.1 Fimbriimonadaceae bacterium
CCTGTTCGACACCGTTGCCGGCGTCCGGAGCTTTCGCGGAATCGCCGTCGCCGACGGCACCTTGAAGGTGGACGTGACCGGAGCCTCCGCCTTCAACTGGAGCTTCGTCCGCACCCTCACCGGCGAGCTGAACGCCCAGGGAGCCGCCCTGGTCGACAAGTCGGTCATGATCAAGGACGGCAAGGCCGAGGTGCCGATTGCAGCGGGTCAGGAATACGTCATCGTCGGCGGCAACAACGCCAAGGTCGATGGAGCCAAGACCGGGGTCGTGAAGGTCGCCGACGGGACCCGGCTGACGATCAACGTCCGGGGCGAGGTCTACAAGCCGAACGGACTCCTGAAGTACGGCCCCTACGGCGGGGTGGCCCTCAAGCCCGGCATGAAGACGGTCGTCGAAATCCCCTTTGAAGTGGACGGCAACACCGCGACCAAGGTGAGCATGATCGGAGCCACCGGAGGCTCTGCGGGAATCTCCGTCGGCCCGATCCAGTCCGTCTCGGTCGGAGCGAAGGGCAAGGGGACGATCAAGGTTCCGATCACCGTCGGCCCGAACGCACCCGACTGGGATGGGGTCTTGAAGTACAAGATCAGCGCATTCGATGGCGCCGCGGCCGGCCCGGTGGACATCCCGCTGAAGGTCGAGACTCGCTGGGCCGTCTGGCCCGAGTGGACACTGAAGGCGGGCGACCTCACCCACAAGGGGAGCCTGAAGGTCAGCGACACGGGCATCTACAGCGTCTACAACTACTTCAGCTCCGATGCCTGGATCACGGTCAACTCGGTGCGGTTCATGGTCCTGTTCAACACTCCGAAGAACAGCCAGGGCCAGACCCATGGCTTCGAATTCGCCGGAGGCATCGGCGCGATGTTGGACAAGGGGCTGGAGAACTGGAACGCTTTTCAGGCCGACGGTGTTGACGCGACCATCGCCGCCCAGCCGGACAAGCTCATCGGCGGCGGCATCACCTACGTCCTCTCGTCGAACGATGCCAAGTTCAACGCGATCAAGCAGTCGAAGAACTTCGCCGGGTTCATCCCGTCCTGGCAGAAGATCGGCGGAGACTGAGCCGGCCCAGTGGACCCGTCTCCTGAAGCCTCAGGGACGGGTCCATTTCTCTGCTCCCCCGACCGAGTATCCTCTTGGTCCGGCCGGAGAGGTCGCATAGTGGTCTAGTGCGCCGCACTCGAAATGCGGTGAGTCGCAAGGCTCCGTGGGTTCGAATCCCACCCTCTCCGCCATCCTCCCGCTCACTCCAGGCCGAGCCAGATCTTCAGATAACGAGGGTCGATTTTCTGGCCCGTCACAGAGGCGTGGACGTTCAGCGTCAAGACCCCGATCACCTCTTCCTTCCGGCCCTGGCGGATGCGGATTTCTGGGGGTTTGGTGGCAAAGGAGCTGAAGGCCGACGTGTCCTGGAATCCGTCGCCGAACTTGGAGAAGCGGTTGAACAGGCCGTCCGGGCGAAACTCGCTGCCGGAGCCGAACCGGTTGCCCAGGTCCTGTTCCTCCGTTCCGCGCTTGATCCGCCCGAGCTGGACTCCGCCCGAGCCCACGACGTAGGCCCCCTGTTGTTCCAGCGCCTCGTAGGCCTGAGACAGGTTCCGCTGAGCCGATTCCACGTCCGGCACTGAAGATGCAGCCAAAACCAGGCCCGCCAGGAGCGAGAGGCCGACCGAATGCGAGGTCTTCACACCCTGCATTCTACGACGATTCTGAGGCCTGTGGAAAGAGGTCGCCGTCATTCGACGGCGATTCCTTGGGCCGTCACTTGACCGGGGTCAGGATGGTTTCAGCCTTCATTCGGCCCGTCATGACGAGCTTGATGGTGCCGTTCGATTCCTTGGTCATGGCGTAGGGCACGACGTAGCCTTGAGCGTCCTTGATCATGAGCTTGTCGCCGTCGACCCGCCATTCGCCCTTGGTTTCCCGGTCGATCATGCCGCCGGGGGTCTGGACCTGGCCCTTCATGAGGAAGGAGCCGTCCTCGTTGAGGGTGTAGTTCATACCGGCCTGGGTCTTGTACTGTCCGGCGAGGGACTTGTCCACCGATCCGGTGAGGGTTCCCTTGTCGGGGTCGGCGGGAGCGGCCTCTTCCGACATGCATCCCGCAGCCAAGCCGGCCGCGAGGCAGATGAAGAGAGGCAGAATTCGGAGGGTGGGTCTGTTCATGAGGTTTGGAATGTGAACGAGACCCGTCTCGCACTGAGCAATTCGGGTCTCGTTGATCAGATTTCGGCCGAGGCCGAGGTCAGTTGGGCTGCCGCATCTGCATGGCGCGCCGCATGGCGTCGCCCTCTTTCTCCATGTGCTGTCGGGCCGCGTTGCTGCTTTCGATCGCATTCTCAGCAGACTTGCGAGCCTCGGGGCTCATGGAGTCATCCAGGGCGTCCGCCGTCTGGGGGGCGGCCTTGGCGGCCGCTTCGCCCTTCTGGATATCCGCCTGGCTGACGTCACCGTCGCCGCACCCGCCGATCAGGAAGATCGGCAGGCACAGACCGCAGAGGAGGAGGAGTCGCTTCATGAGTGATCAGCGGGCGAACGGAGCGCAGGGCTGGCCGGGATCGAAGAGCCACTCTTCGCTGTTGCCCAGGTCCACGCTCATGCCCTTGACGTACACGTCGCGGCACCAGTTGACCGCACCCTTGCGGCTCCACTTGGCGTGGCCGTCAGCATAGCTGGCGTTCATGCCGTTGGTGTAGCGGTAGCGAGGCATGGAGTAGAACGGGAAGACATTGCTGTCGCCGTCCCACTGCTCGCCGGACTGCGGGCCGGTGAAGACCCAGACGTTGCCGCCCCACCACCAGGGAGAGGCTTCCGAGAAGTCGCCCGCCGCATTCCAGTCCGGGTTGATGCCCTGAGTGAAGGTGGCGATGACCTGAGCCGGGGAATCCACGGCGGTCACGCTGACCGAGGGGAAGATCGGCTCGGAGTTGCGCACTCCGTCGTCGTCCGAGTCGCAGGCCCAGTAGCCGGCCGTGCTGTTCCAGTAGCAGTAGCCCGGGGACAGCAGTCGGTTCATGGTGTAGACGCCTCGAGAGCCCGTCTTGTTGGGGGTGTCCCAAATGCCGCGCTCGGCGACCTGGACCCGGTTCGTGCCATCGTCATAGACGGCCTTGCCGCTCTTGACGTACGGATCGATCTGGTCGCGCCACCAGACCGGGACCGCCCAGCCGCCGATTCGACGGCCCGGAGCCCGGTAGACGTGTCGCGGGAACATGTCGTCGTAGTCGGCCATGTAGAGCATGATGCGCGTGCCGTGCTGCTTCGTGTTGTTGAGGTCGGCGGTCTTCTTGGCGGCGGCCTTGGCCTGAGCGAAGACCGGGAAGAGGATGGCGGCCAGAATGGCGATGATGGCGATGACGACCAGAAGTTCGATCAGGGTGAAACCCTTGTTTTGTGATCTCATATGATGTGGATACTCTCCGATGAGTGTCCGGAGGACCGCAATCTTCAAAGACATCGGTCCGCCTTCCTGTCCAGATTACACCGTTTTGGGCCCACGCGCAATGGCTGGAACAAGAATTATTCAGAAAGATTCCCGGCTGAACCTGCGGGCGAGGGATAGACTCCCCTTCCGTGGAGGATGAACGGCGAAACACTGCCTTCGCCCGGGCCTTGGCGGCCTCGGGCGCCGAGTCGTTTCGCTCCCTTCTCCCCCGGGTGACCCGACCGGAGGCCGGAGCCCATGCGGTCCTGGTCCACGGCGCCGGACCGGAGCCGCTCGCCTTCGCCGCTCTCGCCCTGGCCTCGGCCTGGATGTGTCCGAACTCCGACGAGCACGGCCCCTGCGGCGAGTGCGGCGTCTGCACCGCCGTCGATGCCGGCCGGGCCGTGGATCTGCTGGACATCCGCCCGGGAGGCGCCCAGAACCTGATCCGGCTGGGAGCGATTCAGGAAACGGAATCGGAATCGACCCAGGAGGCGGTCCCCCTTTCCAGGTTTGTCCGGACCCGGCCGCTCATGGCCCGCCGCAAGGTCGCCGTCCTCCATTCGGCCGACCGACTGAACCAGGCGGCAGCCCATTCCCTGCTCAAGACCCTGGAGGAGCCCCAGCCTCATGTCCGCCTGGTCTTGACCACCGCCGACCCGGGGAGAATCCTGCCCACCATTCGGTCCAGATGCATCCGCTGCGACGCCTTCTTCGACCAGGACGATGCCGGTCCGGCCCCCGAGACCCTCGCCGCCTGGAATGAGTTCTTGAAGGAGGCCGAAGGCCTTCTGCCCCGGGGACCCGAGGCTGTGCCCGCCCTGGCGGCGGCCGGCGAACGGCTCCAGAAGGGCCTGGTCGGAGCGGGCCTGGAATCAGGGGCCGCCCACGCAGAAGCCCTCCGGATGGTCGGCGAATGGCTGGCCGCCGGCACCGTGAACCCCGAAGTCCGGATCGCCTGCACCGAAGCCCACCGCGCCGCCCTCGGCAACGCCCTCCCGGACCTGGTGTGGCTCGTCTTCTTCGGCCGGGTCGCCCGGGCAGGGGTCGGGACCTGATGCCGAATCGTGGAACCCTTTTGCGGCCCGCGAAGGTAGGGGGAGGGGAGACGTGAACATCAACATTCGAATGTGGGGGGACGACAAGGAATCCGCCGCCGTTCGACCTGCCTTCGAGGAGCAGGTAAGGCGGACCTCACGGCAGGCCTATGCCGTGGCCAGAAGGCTCACCGGAAACGCCGAAGAGGCCGAGGACCTGGTGCAGGAATCCTTCGTCCGCGCCTACCGCTTCTACCATCGCTACGACCCGAACCTGCCCTTCGCCTCGTGGCTCTTTCGGATCATGACGAACCTGCACATCGACGCCGCCCGGCGACGCTCGCGGTTCCGACTCTTCTCTCTGGATTCCCAGTCCGAAGCGACCGGCGCGGCCTATGAACCGGCGGACCCGGCCGATTCTCCGGAGACCCGACTGCTGGATCAGGAGGTGGACGCCTCGCTGAACCTTGGGCTGAGGGGCATGAATCCCGAATTCAGAACCGCACTCGTCCTCTCCGACGTCGAAGGACTGAGCTATGAGGAGATCGCCGAAGTGATGGAGTGCTCCATCGGCACGGTGCGGAGCCGCATCCACCGGGCCCGCAAGATCCTCCGCGAATACCTCACCCAGTCCGCGCCCCACCTCATTCCGCCGGAGGCCGGCCGATGACCTGCTCCCTCTTCAAGCGGCTGGTGGATGCCTACGTCGATTCGGAGCTGGACGGGGCCGAGGCCATGGAAGTCTGGCGCCACGCGGATCATTGTCCGGACTGCGCCAGAGAACTTGCTCGGGCCCGGTACGTCAAAGTGAAGATGGAAGAGGGGGCCGGGCACGGCCTTCCGGACGGTCTGGAGGATAGGATCCTTCTCGCGACCACCGGATCAGTCAGCCCGGCCGCAAAGCCGGAAGTCCTCCGACGGCCCGTCTGGGCATGGGGCCTGACGGCGGCAGCGGCAGCGGCTTTCGCCATCATGGCGATCGCCCTGTTGCGGCCGACGCCGGCACCCCCGCCGACGACCGCTTCCGCCGCCGAAGATTCCATCTACAGCGAAGGATTCGATCCCCTTGCCATTCCCATTCCCGCCCCTGCCTCAGCCCGAACCGCCTCGTTTGGTCCCTGAGGTTCCAAACTCCGAGATCAGGCTCCAGTCGACGGCTCCCCGGGCCGAAGACGTCCTCTTGGGCGCGTTCAAGCGGCACCGGACCACGCCGATCGAGGCGATCTACGTCCAGCGGAGCCTGTTCCGGAATGAAGAGGTCGTCCTGAAGATGACGGTGGATCGCCGGCGATCCGTTCGGGTCGATGTTCTTCGCCCTCTCCTCCACGAGGGGCTCGCCAGCCTGGACAACGGCCGCGAGCTGAAGTCATTTCGACCGGACTCCGGCCGCCTGAGCATCCAGCGCTCGCCCCTGATGGGTCAGCCCAGCCCGGAGTCTCGGGTGCGGCTGGTTTCGGTGAACTACGGCCTCAGCCTTCAGCCTGGGAGGATCACCGCCGGACGGCCGACCTGGGACCTGAAGCTCACCGCCCGCCGGGACGAGGTGCCCGACCGCACCTGGACCCTCGACCGCCAGACCCTCACTCCGCTGAGGATCACGGTGCGGGGCGGTGAGTCCGGCGAACTGACCGCCCTCCAGGCCCTCAGCTTCCGAGTTCTGGAAGGCCGGGTGCCGGACCTGAAGCTGGAGCCCGGAGGCCGCATCCAGCCCGTTCGGCTCTGGGGTCCGGAACCCTGGACAGGGGCCGCCCGGCAGAGGGCGAGGCTCGGATTCGACCCCGCCATGCCGCCGCGCCTGCCGTATGGATTCACGGTCCTCGCGCGAGAGCTGGGCGGCGCGGAGGCGAAGCCCTTCTTCGCCCTCAGAGTCAGCGACGGCATCCAGACCGCGACCCTCTACCAGTGGAGCAGCCGGGTGCATGGGGAGGCCAATCCCGTCGGTCAAGACCCGCTCTATCTGGACCAGCGAGGCGTCCGTTTCGCCGTCTTCGGCGATCTGCCTCCCGAACTGGCGAGGACTCTGCTGGGATCGCTCCTGCTCCCGAGCGCTCAACCGAACACCCGTCCTTGAGTGGGACCGGGAACGTGAGCGCGGATGCAGCAGTTTGATTGGAAACACCTGAGGAGCTTCCGCCGCCGAGAAACCAACCCGGTCGATCGGTCGTTGGAACAGCCAGAGACAACCGCACGCGGAAGAGCGAGCAGACAAAGATCATGAGGCCCAAGAAAACCCCCTACATCCTCCTGGCGGCCGGCGCCGTGCTGGCCGTGGCCGCCGGCGCAACCATGATGCAGCCCGGTCCGGTCAAGCGGGGAACGCCGGCATTTCAGCCGTCCCTGCCCGTCAATGCCGGCAACGGGGCCGGCCTTTCGGCTGCCGAAGGCCTGGCAAACCTCCAGGCTGAAGACGCGGCCCTCAGCGACCTCGTTTCGGCGGTCTCCGGTTCGGTTGTGACCATCCGGGGCGAATCGATGGGAGGCACGGGCAGCGGGTTCGTCTACCGCCAGGACGGCTGGATCGTGACCAACGACCACGTCACCAGCGGAGCTCGAACCGTCACGGTGGTGATGAACGACGGCCGTGAATTCCAGGGCCGCGTCTACTCGGCGAACGATCGGCAGATCGACCTTTCCGTGGTGAAGATTGAAGCCAGGGATCTCCCGGTCCTGCCGCTTGCCGACACCGAGACCGTTCGCCCCGGCCAGATCACGATTGCGGTGGGATCGCCGTTCGGCCTGGACAGCACGGTGACCATCGGCCACGTCAGCGCCCTCAACCGACCGGCCGCCGTCCCCGACCCTCGGCTGCGCGACGCCCGGCTCTACACGGGCATGATCCAGACCGACGCCGCGATCAATCCCGGCAACAGCGGCGGACCGCTGCTGAACATCCGCGGCGAGGTGATCGGCGTGAACTCCACGATCAACACGACGACGGGAAGCAGCGCCGGCATCGGATTCGCGATCCCGAGCAACGTCGTGGAGGCGGTGGCGGATGAGCTGATCGAGAAGGGCAGCTTCGACCGCGGCATGCTGGGAGTCAGCTTCAACGAAGAGATCAAGCCCTTCCGGCTCAAGGAGCTCGGAATCCAGGGCGGAGTCGAAGCGGTCGAGGTCAGCCCGGAAGGGCCGGCCGCCAAGGCGGGCATCCGACCTCGGGACATCATCCTGCAGATCGACAACGAGCCGCTTCGGAACCAGTCGGACCTGCTGATCTCCATGTATCGGCGGAGCCCGGGCGAGAAGGTCTCCGTCACTTACCTGAGAGGCGGCCGACGTGAGACGGCTGACCTGACGCTTGGAGGCCGCGAGGCGGTCGCCCAGCTGGAGAGCCAGATGCGCGGCACCCCCAACGCACCTCAGACGCCCAACGTGCCCGAAGGCGAGATGCCGGAGCGGATGCGGGAGTTCTTCCGTGAGTTCGGCCCGGACGTCTTCCGGAACGGCGAACCCCGGACCCGAGAGCGAGGCGAAAACGCGCCCCGACCCCAGGGCGAACGACCGCGACTGGGAGTCAACGTGGAAGAGCCGACCGACGCGACCCGGCGTCAGTTCCGGATCCCCGCAACGGAAAAGGGAGCGGTGGTCGTGACCGTGGCCCCGGGATCGCTGGCCGCCACCATGGGAGTCCGGTCGGGAGACCTGATCACCAAGATCAACGGCCGCGCCATCGAAGGACCGCAGCAGCTGGTCGAGGCGCTCGGCCGAGTTCAGCCGGGCAGCCGACTGACGGTGGAATCCCGGCGGTTCAGCGAGAGCGGCGCGGAGACCCTGGTCTTCACCACCGACTTCCGCTGAGGACGCGAAGACCGACCCGGCGAGGTCCGGAGCCGAAGGGCTCCGGGCCTCGCTCGGCCTTGGGGGGCCTGAACAAGCCGGATACAATCGCGGGAACGCCCATTGCGGCGCTCTCATGGCCGACACCAGCGACTTCCGAAACGGCCTCGCCTTCAACATGGATGGCGAGATCGTCCAGATCATCGAATTCCAGCACGTCAAGCCCGGAAAGGGCGGCGCCTTCGTCCGCACCAAGCTCAAGAGGCTGCGCACCGGCGCCACCGTCGACAAGACCTTCCGCAGCGGCGAAAAGATCGACCCCGTCTTTCTGGAGCGGGTGGAATACCAGTACCTCTACCGCCAGGGAGAGGAGCTGGTGCTGATGGACCTGGACAGCTTCGAGCAGATCAACGTCCCCGAGGCGGTGATCGGCGACGGCACCGAGTTCCTGAAGGAAGAGATGAAGGTGCTGGCCCTGGTCGCCAACGACGATGTTCTCGGCTACGAAATCCCCAACTTCGTCGAACTGGAGATCGCTCAGACCGACCCGGGATTCAAGGGCGACACGGTGAGCGGCAGCAGCACCAAGCCCGCCACCCTGGAGACCGGAGCCGTGATCCAGGTGCCCTACCACATCAAGGAAGGGGACGTCGTGAAGGTGGACACCCGAAGCGGCGCCTATCTTGAGCGCGTCAAGCGCTGAACGGGAACCGCCGGAACTCGTTATCCGCTAAACTTGGTGCGGGAGCTGAAGGGATGGCTGGCAGAAGAGACAACGAAATCGGCGTGACCGCCGGAGCCCTGGGCGTTCTGGACACGATCGCCCGGTATGCGATGGGATTGGCGGCGTTGGTGCTTCTCGGCTGCGTCGGGATGCTGGTCTTCACCTACCAGGTCGGCAGCACGGGCACGGCCGAGCAGGTCTCGCGAAACGTCCAGCTCTTCGGCGGCCCGGCCGTGCTTGCCGCCGTCGTCTTCGGCGCGACCATCGCCTATCTCAACTGGGGCGAGGAGATTCTCGGAGTCCTGCTGCTGATCGGAGCCGGAGCCCTCGTCTTCGCCCCCTCCTACCTGCCCCTCATCTTCTCAGGCGGAAGCCAGACTCCCAACGGAACCGAGGCGCTGAACGCCGTCAGCCAGGCAGGCATCTTCCTCGGAATCGTGGCGGTCATCGTTCTGGTGGTCGATGGGGTGACTCGCATCCGCGATCGGGCGGTCCTGGGAGCCAAGGCCGACCAGCTCAAGTTCGGCAAAGGAATCCAGGAAGAGCGCGACGTGCAGAACGTCTTCCTGGGCAAGTGCTGGCAGCTGCCCTACTGCCGCAAGTTCGTCCGCGAAAAGTGCCCGATCTACCACGCGAAGCGGACTTGCTGGAAGGAGCGGGTCGGCTGCATGTGCGAAGAGACGGTCATCCGGAACGCCATGCAGAACAAGGCGGTGCCCAAAGACCCGGTCGCGGCGGCCAAGATGATCCCCTACAACAACCGCCTGCCTCTGGCACAAAAGAAGGAGCGGTGCGCCCAGTGCGTCA
>JAKRSE010000305.1 GCA_022402505.1 Fimbriimonadaceae bacterium
TGCTGGGCCGCCTTCTTGCCGACCGTCGAAACGACCTTCTCGGAGGTCAGAGACTTCAGAAAGTCCTCTCCCTTCCGAAGCACGTTGGCGTTGAAGCTTCCCGCCAGGCCCCGGTCGGCAGAGATGACGACGACCAGAACCCGCTTCACCTGCCTGCGTTCGAGCAGGGGGTGTTCCGGGAGCGATCCGCCGGCGCTGACGCTCGTCATGAACTCCCGCATCTTGAGGCTGTAGGGCCGAGCTTCCTCCACCCGGTTCTTGGCTCGGGTGAGGCGCGCGGCGGCGACCAGCTTCATGGCGCGGGTGATCTGCCGGATGTTCTTGGACGTCCGGATGCGCTGGCGGATCTGCTTCAGGGTGGCCATGGATCAGCTCTTCTTGAAGGTGGCCAGGAACTCTTCGTAGGCCTTCTTCAGGGTGGATTCCAGATCCTCGCTCATCTTCTTCTCCGAGCGCAGCCTTTCGACCGCATCCGGGTACTGCCGATGGACGAACTCCAGGAGCCCCTTCTCGAAGGCAGCCACCTGGCTGTTCTCGATCTGGTCAAGAATTCCGCTGGTACCGGCATAGATCGCGATGATCTGATCTTCGACGGGATAGGGCGAAGCGAGGTTCTGCTTCAGCAGCTCGGTCAGGCGCTGGCCGCGGAGCAACTGGAGCTGCGTGGCCCTGTCGAGGTCGCTGGCGAACTGGGCAAAGGCCTGCACTTCGCGGAACTGGGCCATTTCCAGCTTGATCTTTCCGGCGACCGACTTCATCGCCTTGATCTGGGCGTTTCCGCCGACCCGGCTGACCGAGATTCCGACGTTGATCGCGGGCCGGACGCCGGCGAAGAAGAGGTCCGGTTCCAGGTAGATCTGGCCGTCGGTGATCGAAATCACATTGGTCGGGATATAGGCCGAAACGTCGCCTGACTGGGTTTCGATGACCGGGAGGGCCGTCAGCGAGCCGCCGCCCTTCTCGTCGGACATCTTCGCGGCTCGCTCCAGCAGGCGGGAGTGGAGGTAGAAGACGTCGCCGGGATAGGCTTCTCGTCCCGGAGGCCGGCGGAGGAGGAGCGACAGGGCTCGGTAGGCCACCGCGTGCTTGGAGAGGTCATCGTAGACGACCAGAGCGTGCATGCCGTTGTCGCGGAAGTACTCGCCGATCGCGGCGCCGCAGAACGGGGCGAGGTACTGCATGGCGTTCGAGTCGCTGGCGCTGGCCACGACGATGACCGTGTAGTCGAGTGCCCCGTTCTCGCGAAGGGTTTCGACGACGCGAGCGACGTTGGCCATCTTCTGACCGATCGCCACATAGATGCAGTAGACCGGATCTTGACCGGGCTGGTGGGTGGACTTCTGGTTGAGGATCGTATCGACGCAGATGGCGGTCTTGCCGGTCTGTCGGTCGCCGATGATGAGTTCTCGCTGGCCGCGGCCGATCGGGATCATGGCATCGACGGCCTTGATTCCGGTCTGGAGCGGTTCGGTGACGGGCTGTCGATCAACAACGCCGGGGGCGCCCGCTTCGAGAAGTCGGAAGCCGTCGGCGGCGATGGTTCCGCCGTCATCCAGCGGCTGTCCCAGGGCGTTGACGACTCGGCCGAGCAGGGCCTTTCCGACCGGAACCTCGATGATGCGGCCGGTCTCCTTGACCGGATCGCCTTCCTTGATGTGGTTGGATTCGCCGATGAGGACGGCGCCGATGGAGTCTTCCTCAAGGTTCAGCGCGAGGCCGATGGTGCCGCCGGGGAACTCGAGCATTTCACCGACCTGGCAGTCGGGCAGTCCATAGATTCGGGCGATGCCGTCGCCCGTCTGGATGACGGTCCCGACGTGCTCGGTCTCCACCTTCTTGTCGAAGGCCCGGAGTTCGCGCTCCAGGATCGAGGTGATTTCTTCAGGTCGAATGGCCATGTTGGTGTTGCTGTTGCTCGAAAAGGGAAAATGAGGTCAGGCCTGCTTCAGCGCGTCTCGGTAGAAGCGCTCTCGCAGGCGGTCGAGATGGCCCCGAACGGTGCCGTCCAAAACGTAGTCGTCATAGTAGACCTTCACGCCGCCGATCAGGTCTGGATTGAGGCGGAACTCCGCTTCCACCGTCCGCCCGGTCACTTCCGCAACCCGGCTGACGATGGCGCCTCGCTGGTCATCGGCCAGTTCCTGGGCAGATTCCACGACCGCCTTCACGATCTTTTCAGATTGGCGGCGAAGCTCGCTGAACTCGAGCTGGATGAAGGTGAGGTCGGCGTCGCGTCCCTTCTCCACGGCCAGTCGGACCAGGCCGAGCGCCAGGGGGTGCATCTCGGCTCCGAACACCTTCTGGATGAGGGCGGTCTTGTCGCCGGCAGCCTGGATGGGGCTCGTGAAGAACTCCTTGAAGGAGGCGTTTCCGTTGAGTGCGGCGACGAAGGATTTGAGGTCGTCATCCACCCGGGCCACGACCCCTTCCTTGGCCGAGGCCGAGAAGAGGGCCCGTGCGTAGCGCTTGGCGGCTCGGGTGTCGACCATCAGCGTCCGGCTCCGGCGAGGAATTCGTCGATCAGCTTGCGGTTCCGATCGTTGTCCATGTTCTCAAGCAACAGCTTCTCGGTGGCTCCCAGGGAGAGCTGCGCGACCTGGACGCGGATGTCCGCCAAAGCCTTGTTGCGCTCGTTCTCGATGTCCCGTCGGGCTCCCTCAAGAAACTCGTCGGCCTTTGCGGCTGCCTCGGCCATCAGGGTCTTCCGGAGTTCCTGGGCTTCGGCGACCTGCGCCCGAATCTGTTCGCGGGCGTCGGCTTCCGTCTTCGCAATCCGCTGCTCGTATTCGGTCTTCATCTGCTGCATCTCAGCCTTCAGAGCCTCGGCTTCAGTGAAGGTCGACTCGATGGCGGAGTTGCGCTCGTTGATGATCTTCCAGAGCGGGCCGGTATAGAACTGCTCGATGGTCGACCAGAGGATCAAGATGAGGCCGATGGTGCCGACGATCACCGGGATGTTGAGGTCGAAGAGCTTGATCAGCTCGTTCGACTTCAGCGCCTCGTTGAAGGGGAGTGTCTGCAGAAAGATGCTTGCGACGAACAGGATGATGCCCGCCACAAGACGGATAGGCCCGTTGGACGACGCTCCGCGCTGAAGCCTGGATCGGCGCATTCGATGGCTGGTATGGCTCATGAAGGGGATTGAAGGTCGGGGCGGGAGAGGCAGTTGCCTCCCCCGCGCAAGTCGATGAGTCAGCCGATCACTTGATGGAGGCGCCGAGCACCATCATCAGGATGCCCAGAACGAAGGTCAGCAGGAAGACCAGTTCCGGGAAGACCAGGGAGAGCAGAAGTCCCTGGCGGATGTTGTCCGAGTTTTCAGGCTGCCGAGCCATGCCGGAAAGGCCGGCGGAGGCCGCCATGCCCTGTCCAAGTCCGACGCCAAGAGCCGCCAATCCGACGGCGATGCCGAGTCCGATGAGTCCCATGTTCTTAGTTGTTCTCCAGTGTTTTGTTCAAGGTAGTGAAAAATCGTTGATCAGTGTGCGGCGGCCGTCCCACCCGAGTGGGCGGCGTCCGGTCCGTGGTGATCGTCGTGGTCGTGCGGCTCGTGAGTCACCATGCCGAGATAGACGCAGGTCAGCATGATCCAGACGAAGGGCTGAATGATCGCGGTGAGGAGCTTGATCGGGATGAGGACCGAGCCGATCGGCACTTCGATGTGGAAGTCCGCGATCTTGAGCATGTCCTGGCCGATGATCACGCTCAGGTCGTCCAGATTCTTCACGACCAGCTTGCCGCCGACGATGTTGCCGAAGAGCCTGAGCGCAAGCGAGATGATCTTGGCGAACTCCGAGAGGATCTCGACCATGAAGATCAGCACGCTGACAAAGGCGATGTTCGCCGGCAGCTTGGGCCCGGCAAAGTGCTTCAGGTGTCCGAAGAGACCGTTCTGCCGAATCCCGCAGTACTGGACGTAGCCGACGGTCAGGAGCGACATCCCAAGGTTGAAGCTCATGCTTGCCGTGGGGCTGACGTGAAGGATGAGCCCGGCGATGTTCCCGACCAGGATCACCGACCAGATGGTGATCAGAAACGGAAGAAACTGCCTTCCGTGCGACCCGATGACCGACAGGGCGATCTTCTCGACGAAGAGGTACCCGTGCTCGGCCAGCTTCGCCGGCCCGGATTTGGGCCCCCGAACGCCGTATCCGTTCCGAGCGTGGATCAGAAATGCGACGATTCCAATGGCGATCAAGACTCCCAGGTAGACCGCGGCCATCCCCATGACGGGAAGCGGAGGCTTCTCTTCCTTGCCGTGTTCTGCTGCGGCTGCCAGCAACGGCATGAGACTTTCAATCGCGGGAAACATGCTTTGACCCAGAGGAACGAACAGGGCGTGCAACCACGTCCCAGACGAAGGCGGAGTATACCGACACGATTCCGACGAGCCCGGTCACCAGGGACAGGGTCCCGAGGCGATAGGCCCACCAGACCAGCAGTCCGATGAGCGGCATCTTCAGAAGCAGGCCCGTCATGGTGGCCCAGCCGACCGCCGGAGTGACCTTGACCGTGGCTGCCGCACTCAGGCGATCCACCTGAGCCTGCAGCGATCTGAGCCCAAAGCCGCAGACGGCAACCAGGCAGATGGTCGGAGCGGCGTCGACCGGCGACCCCCAAACCGAGGCAACGGCGAGGGCTGCGGCCTGGAGAACCAGGCAGGCGGACAGAAAGCGTCGGCTCACTTCCGCTTCTGCTTCCCTGGGTCTCGGAAGACGATCATGATCGCCGCCGTCATTCCCGCCACCGCCCCCAGCACCGTGCCGATGGTTCGGGCCCAGACCGAGCCCGTAAAGGCATCGATGGCCCAGCCGAGAAGGAATCCGGCCATCACCGCACCCGCCAGGTTGTAGGCGACCGCAAGACCCACGGCAGCCGTCCGGTGATAGGTTTCTCGAGGCGGTTGATCGGCCCGCCTCTGCCCGATCTCCTCCATCCCCGCCTTCCGCAGGTTCTGCGAAAGTCTGCCGGTGCCGGCCTTCAGTCGGCGGTCGATCTCGGCCAGGTCGGGCGGCTCCGGTGTGGGAGGGCGGGCTTCACCGATCGATTCCGAGAGCCGGCGGAGCCGGGCCAGTTCGGCCTCGCCTGGTTCTGATTGCGGGCGACTTCCACCCTCCGGCTCCTTCCCTTCCGTCATGCACGTCATTATGGGGGCAGATGGCGGATGGCAGGCCGGCCGGCAGAGGACTGGAGACCGAGGCGCAGTACCTGAAGGGCGTGGGACCTCAGGGGGCGATGATCCTGCGCCGACTGGGTTTGGAGACCGTCCGAGACGTGCTCTGGCACTTCCCTCGAAGGTTCGAAGACCGCCGGAACCTCCCGCCGATCATGATGGCCCAGCCCGGCCGCCCGGCCACGCTCCGAGGGGTCGTGGTCCAGGTGGAATCACGCCCGCTCCGGGGAGGCAAGAAGCTTGTCCGGGTTCGGATCGAAGACGACACCGGAGTCGCCGATCTCGTGTGGTTCAACCAGCCCTGGCTCGCCAAGCGGTTCCAGCACGGGCAGGAGGTCATCGCCTACGGCATGGTCAAGGAGGCCCGAGGCAGGCTCGAGGTCTCGGCCCCCGAATTCGAGCTGATGGAGGACGAAGAGGATGTCGAGGACTTCGCCAAAATCGTCCCGGTCTATCCGCTGAAGGAAGGGGTCGGACAGCTGCTGGTCCGCCGAGCTGCCGCCGCCGCCGCCGAGCACTTCGCCGGCCAGGCCGACGACCCGGTGCCAGAGTCGATCCGAGGCCGATTCCAGCTTCCGTCCCTGGCCTGGTCGCTCCGATCCATGCATCTCCCCGCAGAGCTGCACGACCACGACCGAGCCCGGCGGCGGATCGCCTTCGACGAGTTCCTGGTCCTCCAATTGGAGCTTCAGATCCGGCGGCGGATGCTCCAGAAGGAGGTTGGAATCAGCTTTCCCATCTCGAATCTCGGCGCGGACGACCGGCCCCCGACCACCCTATTCGATTCGGCCGAACCGACGGAAGGCCTCTGGCCGGAGATTCACCGAATCCTGCCGTTTGAGCTCACCAGGGCCCAGACCCGCGTCATCGGGGAGGTCTTCGCCGACATGGAGCGGCCGGTCCCCATGAACCGGCTGGTCCAGGGCGATGTCGGGTCGGGAAAGACGGCCGTCGCCGCCTGCGCCATCCTCGCCGCCGTTCGCTGCGGCTACCAGGCGGCCCTGATGGCCCCGACCGAAATCCTCGCCGAACAGCACGCCGCGAACCTCACCAGACTCTTCGACCCCATCGGCATCCCGGTGGTCATGCTCTCCGGTCGGCTGAACGCCCGGCAGAAGCGGCGTGCCCTGGAGCTTGCGGCTTCCGGCGAAGGCCGGCTCTGCGTGGGAACCCATGCCCTGGTCCAGGAGGGAGTCGTCTTCCACCGTCTGGGCCTGGCGGTCATCGACGAGCAGCATCGGTTCGGCGTCCTGCAGCGGGCCACCCTCCGGAGCAAAGGGCTCGGGAATCCCGACGTCTTGGTCATGACCGCCACGCCCATCCCGAGAACCATGACCATGGCGGTGCACGGCGATCTGGACGTGAGCGTCATCGACGAGCTGCCCCCCGGCCGCCGGCCGATCAAGACCCATTGGCGGACCCCCGACCGGCGAGACGACGTCTACGCCCGGGTGGACGGGCTTCTCGAAGAGGGCAGGCAGGCCTACATCGTCTGCCCGATGATCGCCGAAAGCGACAAGATGCAGGCCCAAGCGGCCGAAGAACTGTACAACCGCTTGAGAACAACGATCTACACACATCGCCGAGTCGGTCTGCTCCACGGCCAGATGAAGCCCGCCGAGAAGGATGCGGTGATGGACGCGTTTCGTCGCCATGATTTGGACATCCTCGTCTCGACCGTGGTCATCGAAGTGGGGGTGGACGTGCCGAATGCGACGGTGATGATCATCGAGGACGCGGAGCGGTTCGGCCTGGCCCAGCTTCATCAGCTCCGCGGGCGCGTGGGGCGGGGCGCGCACCAGAGCTTCTGCATCCTCATCAGCGAAGGCCGCTCGGAGGAGAGCCAGGCGCGGCTGAAGGTGATGGTGGAGACCACCGACGGCTTCCGGATCGCCGAAGAAGACCTGCGCCTGCGCGGCCCCGGCGACGTGGCCGGCACCCGGCAGAGCGGCGCACTCGACTTCCGAGTCGCCGACCTGGTGCGGGACTCGGTGATGCTGGAAAAGGCTCGCGAGGCGGCAGGAATGCTTCTGGATGACGACCCGCAATTGGAGCTGCCCCAGCATCAGGCGCTGCTCGACATGGTTCGCAGCAAGCGGACGGAAGATTCCAGCATCGCCATCAGCTGACCGGCTTGGCTAAACTGAGGTCATGCTTGCCGCCCTGCTCATGCTTCAGCCTCCCGGCCTGGGGACCCCGATTCCAGACCGGATCGGAAACCTGCGTCCGCAGGCCGACCGGGTGCTGGTCCGAGTGATCAATGTCGGTCCGGCTCAGCTGACGGTCTCGCAGGGATCGGACACGGTTCAGGTGATTCCGTTCGGCGAGCATCGGGACGTACAGTTGCTCCGCGAGTCGGTGGACCCGAAGGTCCGCCTTCTGGACATGAACGTACCGCCGGGGCGTCCGCCGAGAGAGATTCGGCAGACGGCCATCCGGTTCGCCGACGGAGTGGACCGATGGGTCATGGTCGTGTGGAACTCCGGTTCCTCCATCTCGGCCTCGGCGGCGGCCGCGCATCCTTCGGCGGCCAGGATTCGGTTCTTTGTGCCGGACGATCTTTCCGCCTACCGGATCCACGTCGCCCCGCCGGAGGTGCCCACGTCCCGAGAGACGGAGCTTTTCGGTCGGCCGGGCGGCTTCAGCCGCGGGTTCACCCCTCATCTCTTCTGGCCGGCCGGCACCCCGGTCCGCTTCCGCGCCGTCGATCGTCCGGCGGCGGCAGCGAGCGCCTCGGCTCCGTCCACCGACCCGATCCGTCCGGAAGGCGGCTCTCGAAGTCTGTACGTCCTGGTCCGCCTGAACGTCGGGCCGCGGTTCCTGGCCTTCCCCGAGCTTTGACTTGCGGTTTATGCCATCCTAATGATCGCTATGGGGAACGAAGTCTCTGTCACGGCTTTGGCGGCCGAACTGAATGCGGGGCGGTCCCTGGTTCTTCTCGATGTCCGCGAGGCGGATGAGCTCGCCATCTGCGCTCTGGATGGCGTGGTCCACATTCCGGTGGACGAGGTCGAAGAGCGGCTGGGCGAATTGGACCCGTCCTCGGACATTGTCGTGGTCTGCCGATCGGGCGCCCGCAGCAGGCGGATCACCCACCTGCTGCAGGGCAAAGGCTTCGCTTCGGTCCGCAACATGACGGGCGGGATGAACGCCTGGGCAACGGAAGTCGATCCTTCTCTCCCCACGTACTGAAGCGGGAGCCTGAGGCCCGGTCGGTTCCTGCCGGCCGGGCCTTTTTGTCATTGATCCAACCTCTTGTCCCAAAAACCGAGAAAGCCCCGCTCCGCCGAAGCGAAACGGGGCTCTCCGTTCAGATGAGCGTCAAGTTCAGAACTTAATGCTGATCTGGGTGCCGAGCAGTCCGCCGGTGTAGCGGTCCTGCAGGCCGTAGCCGGCGAAGGCGCCGCCCTGACCGTTGGCATCGCTGTACTGGTAGAACAGGCGGAACTTGGCGCCCTCAGCCATTCCCCAGTTGAAGCCGAGGGTGTACCATCGCTGATACGGGTCGGCTCCGGGAGCTTCCCACTGAGCATTCTCGTAGGAGGCGTCCAGGTCGAACATGTCGGCCAGTCGAAGCTTCGCACCCACGGTGTAGGTGGAGGCTTCCTGTCCGGCAGCCAGGCCCAGGTTTCCGGTGATCGCGCCGGCGGTGACTCCCTCGAAGAAGCCGCCCTTGGCGTAGATCGTGGCCGGGCCGGCACCGAAGCCAACCTTGCCGTAGAATCCCTTGTAGCCGGTCGGGCTGAACTGGGTGCCGAAGCGGCCCAGCGAGCTCAGAGCGGCAACGAACCGAGGATCGACCTGCTTGTAGCCGGCCATGAGATCGACTCCGCTGACCTTGAAGCCGGCGTTGACGTCCCACGCGGTGTGGTCGTTGGCGTTGACGTTGGTGTCGCTCAGCTTGACGGCGGTGAGGCCGTAGCTGCCGCCGAGGCGGATGCCACCCACGTTGTACTTCAGCTCAGCGCCGAGGGACTCGACTCGGTTGAATCCACCGGCCGAGATCGTGTCGCTGTCGCCCTGAATGGCCGCCAGCTTCAGCGAGTTCTCACCGCCGAGGCCGAGGGTCGCATCGATTCCGAAGACCCGGTTGATGGGCGAAGCGCCCGCAGCGCCGGCGAGGGTGATGTTGGCCACCTGAGCCGGGACGCCGTTGGTGGTCATCATGTTCAGGTTGCCGCCGAAGACGTTGGTCTTCACGCCGCCGAAGTTGAACATGAGGGCCGCGCCATCAAGGTTCCAGTTGCCGTTGTCCCAGAACGCGTTGTCGTAGTACGGCGTGCGATCCGGGCGCTTGAAGATGGAGGCGACGGACTGATGGCCGAAGCGACCAACGACGGCGCTGAAGTTCTGGCCGAGGAGGCTGTGGTCGAAGGAGACCTTCAGCTCGTTGACCCAGAAGTCATCGCCGCGCTCCCGGAAGTTCGGGTTCGCCGCGCGGAAGGCCGGGGTGGTCTCGCCGCTGATCGAGCCGAACGTCTGGGGGGTGTTGCCGATGCCGAGAACGGCGCTGACCTTCGGTCCGGATTCCGGATTGGTGGTCAGGCTGATGGCGGCCTCGTGCAGGACCGTCAGGTCGCGGGTCATGC
>JAKRSE010000306.1 GCA_022402505.1 Fimbriimonadaceae bacterium
TACCCCCCCCCCCCGCAGACCTGACCTGAGAGGAAGCCTCGCCCTTGGGGCAAAACTGGCCGCCATCCTCACCGTCCTCGTCCTGGTCTTGACCTTGACCATCCCCCACAACCCTGGCATCGCAAAGACGACGTCAGCAACCACTTCCATGCCCACGACGCACAGTCACATCGCTCCCGATGCGTTCAGCCGGCTGGCGGCGACTGCCCAGGCGGGCCTTCCCGGCAACCTCCAGTACGCGATGAAGGCAACGGTGGAAGCCGCCGGCCCCCAGCCCGCCTCGACCAACCTGACCGAGCTCACCGGCCACACCACGTTCGCCAATGGCCAATGGGTTGAATGGGAGTTCGATCTGGACTGGAACCTGACGAGGATCGAGTCGAACTATCGCCGGATGACCTTCGATTACGACTCCCAAGGCTTCCTTGGAGCCATCTGGCTCGCCGACGACAACGATCAGGTCCTTCTCGTCTCGGCTGTTGAAGACGAAATGGGCCAGATCATCGGCTACAAGAATGAACTCAACGGCGTGACGGAGATGTTGCCGGGCAACAACTCTGCCGTTGTTGCTACCCAGGAGCTGATGCATGCCAGGAACGTCGCTTTGATGACTCGCCAGGAGTGCATGCGCAACGCCAACGAGGCTGGCAATCAGTGTACGAACAAAGCGAAGGCCGACAAACAGGCAGCATTGGAGAATGCAGCAGCGATGGCGGGAGCGGCATTTGCATTTGGCGTTGTTGCCACTTGGGTCGGCGGGATTCTGGCTACGCCGGTTTCGGGCGGAACATCTGCCGTGGCTGGAGTTGCCGGGAGTGCCGCAGTCGGCATGGCGGCCGCTGGAACCGCCTATGCCATCATGGCCCACCATGCAAACTCACAGTACAATCGCGACATGGCCGACTGCCGGCAGACCTATGATCGGGCCGTTCGAGCCTGTCAGCTGATTCCCCAACCAGGCGGAGTGTCCCCATGCATGATGCTGTGATCAAGCTCGAAGAACGGCTGTACCAGCGCGACGGCATTGCCATGGCCTCCGTGATGGCGACGACGATCCTGGCCATCTTGCTGGCATCCGCCATCGTTGTTTCGCCGATCTACTTGACCTCAACAATCGGACTGCAATTCCCATGGCCGTGGTCACTCCGGGTCGGAATCGCGTGCTGGGGGACCCTCGCCCTGGCCATCGGCTTGATGCAGAACAGACGGCTCAGAACTCGCTTCCTTTTGGCCAGACAGGATGATCCGACGGCACGCTTGAGCCTGCCTGAATTGCATCTGGCAGCCGCTATAGCGGGGGTGATGGGAGGAGGAGGCTTCGTCCTCATCATCATGACCGTCAACCTCCTCACCGGCAACTGACCCCAACTGGCCCGCCCCCTGAGGTTCAAGCCCGGGGGGCGGGTCAGGTTCCGGTTGGCCTGCCCTTGCCACGAGTCCACCCCGGCAGGTTCGACATCCGCATCATCGAGACGTGCAGGCTTATCGGCGGGGCCTCATTCGATTCGGGCCAGAGGCGGTCGGCCTCGGCGACCAGGTCGTCCACCACCCGCACCTCGACTCCGGCCCGCCGAGCCTCGGCGGGCAGGTCGTCCAGCCGAACCTCCCCGATCGGCGACATGGAGGACTCCGACACCCAGACCCCGTGGTCGCCCGTGGCGAGCGCCGGGGGGCCAAGCTTGAAGTCGTAGCGCACCAGCGATCCCGTCCGCCAAGCCTCCTCCCAGGTTCGGTCGATCAGGATCATCATCCGCAAGGCGCAGTCCCGACCGAACCCCGCCCGGTCTGCCTCCGAGGTTCCCGACACAGGAAAGACCGCAACCCGAGGGCACTCCCGAGGCAGCAGATAGAGCGGCAGATGCTCCCGGTCGATCAGCCACACCCGGGCAGGGGCATCCGGATGACGAAGAGGGGCCCGAGGCTCGAAGACCCGGATCCCGTCGACATCGCTGACGTGATGAAGCCGATCCACTACAGGTCGTAGACCCGGACCCAATCGACCAGGGACACGTCCTCTTCCGGCCCTTCGGTCTCCCATTCGTTGGTCGGTCCGCTCCAAGCCATCGCCTCGGTGGTCAGCTTCAGGTAGCCGGGAACGCGGGTCGGACCCTTGCTCAGCACCCGCTCGGCCCGGCCCAGATTCAGCATGTTGGTCCGCAGAACCTCGCGGCCGTCGATCGTGAAGACGTAGTTGCGCGGCGTCCAGATCAGACCGTAGGTGTGCCATCCGCCCCGCGTCAGCCCGGGCACTTTGCTGGTCGGGAAGCTCGCGCTGTTCAGAGTCGGCCCGTAGCCGCCCCAGTGCACCGCATGGCCGATCTCGTTCTTCCAGGCAAAGAAGCTCTCCATGATGTCGATCTCGCTCCCCAGCCGGCTGTCGGTCTGGTGATCCCGGATGTCTCCCGCCATGATCCAGAAGGCGAACCAGGCGTCGGTCCTCAGGTTCTTGAAGAGCTTGACCCGAGCCTCGTAGCGGCCGTAGCTCTTCTGGAACATCGTCCGGTTCGGGTCATAGGCGGCCTGGGTGCGGACGGCTCCGGTGATGTACCTCGGCAGGCCCTCCTTCAGCCGCCGGACCTTGAGCCGCAGATGTCCGCCGCGCACCTCGACCATCTTCGGGTCCCAGGCGCAGCTGTTGCCCTGCCGAGGCATCGCCGGCGCCTCCCACTTGGTCGGGTCGAGCCGGGTCCCGTTGAATTCGTCACTCCAGACGGGGACCTGGACCGAGAGAGAGGCCATCGCGAGCAGCGCTGCCGGTGCCATGCCGGTCAGCTTACCGGCTTGTGATCCGGCTTCATCATCGGGAAGAGCAGGACCTCGCGGACGTGTTCGGCGCCGGTCAGCAGCATCGCCATCCGATCCATCCCGATGCCGCAGCCGCCCGTCGGGGGCATCCCGCATTCTAGGGCGTAGAGGAACTCCTCGTCCATCGGGTGCGCCTCGTCGTCTCCGGCCGCTCGCTCGGCGACCTGAGCCTCGAACCGCTCTCGCTGGTCGATCGGGTCGTTGATCTCGCTGAACATGTTGCAGACTTCGCGGCCGAGAACATAGCCCTCGCAGCGCCGGGTGAATCCGGGGCGGTTCGGGTCCTTCTTGGCGAGCGGGCTGGTCTCCAGAGGGTAGCCCACGACGAAGGTCGGCTGGATGAGATGGGGCTCCACGAAGACCTCCAGCAGCTTCTCGATGATCCCGCCGAGGTGGGTCTCCTTGGAGGCGTCGAGCCCGACCCGGGTCATGGCCGCCTTGGCCGATTCGGCCGACTTCAGCTCCTCGACCGCGATGCCGGACCGCTCGGAGATCGCCTCCAGCATGTCCACCCGCGCCCAGGGCTTCGAGAAGTCCAACTCGACATCGCCGGTCCGAACCACCGCCGAGCCGAAGACCGATTCGGCCACGAAGCGGAAGCAGTCCTCGACCCGCTTCTGGGTCGCCTCCAGGTTGACGT
Source organism: Fimbriimonadaceae bacterium (assembly GCA_022402505.1). Taxonomy (GTDB): domain Bacteria; phylum Armatimonadota; class Fimbriimonadia; order Fimbriimonadales; family Fimbriimonadaceae; genus JAKRSE01. The sequence continues at coordinate 3,446 of JAKRSE010000306.1, forward strand.
AAGCCTCGTACCATTCGAGGAGGCTGAACTCGGGGTTGTGCCGGTTGCTCAGGCCCTCGTTCCGGAAGACGCGGCCGATCTCGAAGACCTTCGGCACGTCCCCGCAGATGATCCGCTTCAGGTAGAGCTCCAGCGAGATTCGCAGCTTCACGTCCAGGTTCAGGGCGTTGAAGTGGGAGTGGAACGGCCGAGCCGCTGCCCCGCCCGCCTCGTTCTGAAGCACCGGAGTCTCGACCTCCAGGAATCCCTCGCCCAGGAAGTACGACCGGACCGCGCTGACGACCCGGCTGCGGTTCAGGAGCATCGCCCGTGCCTCGGGGTTCGCAAGCAGGTCGAGGTGTCGGTGCCGGTACCGGGTCTCCACGTCGTCCAGCGCGTACCACCGCTCCCCGTCCTTCTCCTTGCCCAGCGGCAGTGTCTGAAGCGCCTTGCTCAGGGGAACCAGCCTGGACACGTGGATCGACTTCTCGCCCGTCTTGGTGGTGAAGAGGTGGCCGGTCACGCCGAGATGGTCGCCGACATCCAGCAGGTTGAACGCCTCCCACGCCGCGTCCCCGACATCGTTCTTCCGGACGTAGACCTGGATCTTCGCATCCCCGTCGCTCAGGTGGGCGAAGGCGGCCTTGCCCATGATCCTGTGGCTGACGACCCGGCCCGCAAACCGGATCTGGTTCGATTTCTCTTCGCCCTCGGCCGGGGCCAGTTCCTCGTACCGATCCAGCAGCTCCCGCGCCGAATGGTCGATGGGGTGCTCCTCCACGGCGAAGGGGTCGAACCCGATCTCACGCAGCCGCGCCAGCTTCTCCAGCCGAATCTCCCTCAGCGACTTCTCCGAACTCATGGCTCAGGATGGTACCGGGCCGGCCTGGTTCAGGCTCCGGACGGAGCCGGCCACCGGACCTCCCGGGCTCAGAGACCGGTCGGATCGGCCGCCCATTCGGCCTTCGATCTTCCGTTGTACAGAGGACCGTACCCGCAGTCAAACTCGTACTCGTTGTCGTTCGTCGGCCCCTGCGGATAGCCGTTGAGATAGTTGTAGGCGATGTGATCGGAGCTGCAGACCGTGCAGTTGGGCGGCGCCTCGCCATGCTCCATGACGCACTGCTTCATCGCCGCCTCGATCCGATCCAAGTTGGCGATGACGACCTTCTGCCGAGCCTCGGTCCTCGCCTTGACGAAGCCGGGAACCCCGATTCCCAACAGAATTCCGATGATCATGATGACGATCATGACCTCGACCAGTGTAAAGCCCCTTTTCATGCAGACACCCATGTCAAAGTCGGCTGCTTTCCGGTCTCCGCCTGCCCGCGAGAATGCCGGAGTCAAGGGCGCCTTCGGGCTACATTCCCGGATCGCCCAGGTCGAGCATCTCCACATCCCAGCTGCCATCCGCGCCCAGGGTGACCCAGAGACAGCCGGGCGGTGAGCCGAGGTGCGGACCGCGCCACCACGCGCCCGAGAAGGCGTTGGCACTGAAGGCAGTGATTCCCTGGTAGTCGATCCGCTCGAAGTTGTGGCAGTGACCGCTGAAGGTCAGACGAACCCGACCCGAATCCACGAACCCCCTCCAGAGCTCCCACGCATCGACGTGGATCTGGTGCTCCGGCAGGGGCCACTTGCCGTACTTGTCGGACCGGAAGATGTCCATCCCGAACATCGAGGCCGGCCCGGGCAGAAACGGCACATGAGAGAAGACGGCAACCGGGGTCTCGCGATCCTCGTTCAGCCTCTGGTCAAGCCAGTTTCGCTGCTCACCCGTGATGGCCGCCTGGTAGCCGAACCGGCCCCCCAGCTGCAGCGAATCCAGGCAGAGCAGCTCCCAACCTGCGAGCTTGACCGACCGAAAGAGCGAACCGCATCCCAGCCGCTCGACCGCCAGAGCCTTGCCGTAGAGGGCGTCGGCCGGGCAGACGCCGCTGGACTTCTGGTTCCAGCCCCAAGGGTCCGTGTTCCCCAGAATCGGGACCCAGGGGATGGGGTCGAGGATCGCCAGCGCCTCCAGAAGCGTGTCGTAGAGGGCGTCGGCTCTCGCACGATCCGCGCCGGCCGCATTCATCACCAGATCGCCGCCGAGGATCACCAGGTCCGGACCCCGCGCAACGAGGTTTTCGAGCATCACCCGGGCTCGATTCGGGCAGCCCCGCTCCGGCTGCATGTGAAGGTCAGAAACGAAGGCCAGGGTTCCGGGCTTCAAATCCGGACCGCCCCTCGGGAGGCCAGGACCGGCAGAGGCGCCGGCAGCCGAAAGGCGACCGGGCCGCCGAAACGAGGTTCTTGAAGTGACATTGTGTTTGCTTGGATCAGGCCGCGTTGCAGCACCAGACCGACCTGACGGACTGCACGCGAGATGACCCGGTTCCGGAGACCCAGCCCCTGGAGACCGAGACGCCCAGGACCGGGGGAGGATGCGAGGCTTCCGCCTGCCGCCGGGGGTAACGTCCTGGCTCAATGAGCAGCGACTTCCTCGACCCCGCCCCGGGCCGATCGGAAACCCTTCCCTCTGAATTCTACTTTGATTCAGCGGTTTTTCACCGGGTCCGGGAAAGCGCGTTCGGCGGCTCCTGGCAGTGGGTGGGAGATCTGGATCGATGCCGGATCCCCGGGCAGACCCATCCCTTCACCCTCCTGGAGGGCCTCCTCGACGAGCCCCTGCTCCTGGCCCGTGACCGAGACGACCAGGTCCGATGCCTGAGCAACGTCTGCACCCATCGAGCCGCCTTGGTCTGCGAAGGCGATTCCGTGGTCAACCACCTTCGATGCCGATACCACGGACGTCGATTCGGCCTGGATGGACGGCTGCAGCACATGCCCGAGTTTGAAGGCGTAGAAGGCTTCCCCGCCCCGTCCGACAACCTCACCGAGGTCCCCCTGACTCTCTGGCGGCGATGGTTCTTCTGCTCCCTCCATCCGCGACTCTCAGCCGAAGAATTCTTCCGACCGGTCGAAGAGAGGGTCGGCTTCCTCCCGCTGGAGCACTTCCAGCCGCGTCCCGACCGAGCCCGCGACTACATGATTCGAGCCCACTGGGCGCTCTATGTGGACAACTACCTGGAGGGCTTCCACATCCCCTACATCCACGCTGCCCTCAATTCGACTCTGGACTACGGGAGCTACGAGGTCTTGACCTTCGACCATGGCGTGCTCCAGGTCGGGCCCGCCGCCGACGGCGAACCATGCTTCGATCTGCCCGCCGGCCACCCGGACGAAGGGCGCCGGATCGCCGCCTACTACTTCTGGCTCCACCCCAACCTGATGCTGAACTTCTATCCTTGGGGACTGAGCGTCAACGTCGTGCGTCCAATGGGTATGAACCGAACGAAAGTCAGCTTCCTCCCCTTTGTCTGGGATGAGTCGAAGCTGGACGAGGGGGCCGGAGCTGCCCTCGACCGAGTCGAGCGGGAAGATGAGGCGGTCGTCGAATCGGTTCAGAAGGGCCTGAAGAGCCGGTTCTACCGGGCCGGCCGGTTCTCCGCCGCCAGAGAGAACGGCACCCACCACTTCCATCGGCTGCTGGCGGCCGACGCCGGCCTCGTCCGCCCGCCCGGCCAACCAGAATGAGGCGTCCCGTCAGGATCAAGGACATCGCCGCCGCCGTCGGTGTCAGTGAGGCCGCCGTCTCCGGCGTCCTGAACCGCTCTCGGTCCGGCACCCGGGTCTCCGATCAAACCCGCCAGCGCATCATCGACACCGCCAGGGCGATGAACTACGTCCCCCACGCGGGGGCTCGGGCTCTCGCCGGCTCCGGAAGCCGCACCCTGGGAGTCCTGATGCCCAAGGTTCCGCTGGAGGGTTCGCGGCTCAGCTTCGGGTTCGAGCTGGTCCAGGGGGTCATGGACGCAGCCGAGGAGTCCGGGCGGCACGTCATCCTCTTCTCCGGACAGCTCCTGGAGCCGGAGGCGGACCTGACCCCGCTGGCCGAACGCCGCTGCGACGGCCTCATCGTCCTCGGGCTCACCGCCGACTCGCCGCTGGCGGACTGGCTGGCCGAGCGAAGCATCCCCGCCGTCGTGGTGGGACACCAAGGCGCCGGCCCGAGCGTGCAGAGCCTGATGCTGGACAACAGGGCTGGAATCGAAGCGATTCTCCGCCACCTTCAGGAGCGCGGGCACCGGAAGATCGTCATGCCCGGAGCCGAAACTCGCTACCTGGACGGACGCGAGCGGACGACGGCGTTTCTGGACCTGGGGCGGGAGCTTGGCTTGGACGTGGAGGTCTTGGCCGGTGCCGCCGACTTCGAGTCCACCCAGGAGAACATCTGCCGATGGTTCGCCCGCGTCCCATCAGCGGACCGAGCGACCGCCTTCGTCTGCTTCAACGATGCGGCGGCACTCGGCGCGGCGTGCGCCCTGCGGCAGGCCGGCCTTCGCATTCCGCAGGATGCCGCCGTCACCGGCTTCGACGACATCCCGCCGGCGAGCTTCGCCGATCCTCCCCTCACCACCGTCGTCTATCCGTTTCATGAAATGGGCAGACTCGCCGGAGAGATGCTCTCCGAACTGATCCAAGACCGCCCCGTCCCCGAGTTCGCCAGACCCATCCCCCGACTCTGCGTCCGCAGATCCACCTGAGCGGCCCCTCGCATTGGGCGTCGAAAAACGTCCAGACTCGGAGCATCATGGCAAGGATCGGAATTCTGGGACGCCGCGGACTCAGCCGACTGGCCGGACTCAGGTCGGTGCCGGGCATCGAAATCGGCGCCTTCTATGATCCTGAAACCGCGGCCCAAGACGAGGCCCGCCGGCAGGGATTGGAGACCTTCGCCCGCAGCGAAGCCGAGGCGATCGAGTCCTCGGATGGGGTCGTCGTCGGGACTCCCATGCACCTCCACGCCGACCAGGTCATCCGGGTGCTCCAGGCCGGGCGCCACGTGGACAGCGAGGTGACGGCTGCCGTCAGCCTGGAGGAGTGCCTCCGGATCGCCGAAGCGGCCCGGTCCGCCCCGACCGGCTACTTCTTCGCCGAAAACTACGTCTACTTCCCGGAAAATCTGATCGTGGAGGCTCTCGTTCGCCAGGGGCGCTTCGGCAGCCTGACCTATGGCGGGGCCGACTACGTTCACGACGTGCGCGGGCTCGCCGTTCGGGCGGACGGGACCCGAACATGGCGGGCCGACTGGCAGTACGCCGCCCTGGGCAACACCTACATCACCCATGAGCTGGGCCCGCTGATGACCTGGTTTCGGGCGGCCGATCCGGACATCCGCATCGAATCGGTCGCCTGCCAGGGCAACGGAGCCCACGCCGGAGCCGGGCTCACCGACCACGATTCGACCACCACTCTGATCCGACTCACGGGCGGGCCGCTGTTGGTGATCCGCCTCGACCTCTCCAGCCCGCGACCCCACCGCGCCACGTTCGAGGTGCAGGGGAGAACCGGATGCTACGACAGTCGTGAACCCGGGATCTGGATGGGCGAGGACATCTACGCTTACCACGCCGACTTCCACCGAGGCTGGCATCCGGTTCGCGACCACCTGGACGCCGTTCCCTCGGGTCTCCGGGCGGAGATCGCCGAGGCGGAAGGAGCGGGCCATCACGGCTCGGACTGGTTCACCGGCCGAAGGTTCGGCCAGATGGTGCTTGGAGAACGGCCGGCGGAGATCGGCCTCTTCGAAGCGATGGAATGGACCGTGGCCGGCCTCCTGACCGCCCGATCACTCGCGGCGGGCGGCGCTCCGGTTTCGATGGAAGACTGGGTCTACGACCTGCCCCGCGGAGGCAGGTGACATGGCCCAGCTCAAAATGCGCCGGCCGAACCTCTCGGACCTCCCGCCGATCGAACTCCCCCCAGGTGACCTTCTCCGCCCCGGCGTCCCCGAAGACCGCGACGGGCTCCGCGACCTCCTGGCCGCCGCCACCGAATCCGACCCCGGCATGGCCCCCTGGACCCCGGAGCGGATCGAC
>JAKRSE010000307.1 GCA_022402505.1 Fimbriimonadaceae bacterium
CTCGCCTCGCCCCAGCGCACGATGATCGGGTCATCGATCTTCTTCGGCTCGGTGGACTGGTGGGCCACCACGCGGCCCGTGTTCTCGATTCCGGCGCAGATCACCTGGCAGCCCGCCTGGCGGATGATCAGCGAGCAGCCGGCAAAGAGAGGCTGGAGACCGCCCGGCGACGTGCCCCCCTCGGGAAAGAGGCAGACCGTCTCGCCCGCCTTCAGCAGCTCCACCGCCCGTCGCAGAGCCGCGCGATCTGCGGACTTGGTGTTCACCGGAAACGCGCCATACCACAGGGCGAGCCAGGAGGAGAACTTGTGCGCGGCCCCCGGAGGCTTCCCGTCGGCCCCGGTTTCCGACCACTCGAAGACCTCGCGATTCGCCATGAAGAAGAGCCGGCGTCGGCAGGCCAGCTGCATGATCGGCGGGTCGAGGATGGAGAGATGATTCGCCAAAACCAGGAGCCCGCCCGTCTTCGGAATCCGATCCCGCCCCTCCACCGCCACCCGGGCCCAACGGCGGAAGAACAGCCCTCCCCACCAGGGATAGGTCTTCAGCAACGGCCGCAGGAGCCAGGGCTCCCGGTAGTCGGTCAGGTTGGAATCCGGGGTGCGCTTCATCCTTGCAGACGCTCTACAAGCAGGTTCAAACCGTCCTGATAGGCGATGTGCTCCTGGTCCAGGACCCGTTCGGCCAGAGTCTCGGCCGTGTCGTCCGGGAGCACGGGTACGCGCCGCTGAAGCAGAATCGCCCCCTCGTCATAGCGCTCATCGACAAGATGGACCGTGCAGCCGCTCTCCGATTCTCCGGCTGCGATCACTGCTTCATGAACGTGGATGCCGTACATCCCCTTTCCGCCGAACTTCGGCAGAAGAGCCGGGTGAATGTTCAGAATCCGGCCCTCGAAGGCGGCGACCACTTCTCCCGGCAACAGCGACATGTAGCCGGCCAGGCAGACGATCTCCACCCGCGCCGAACCCAAAGCGGAGAGAAGCCGACCGGCGTAGCCCTCTCCCTTGATCGGCACCACCGCCACCGGGACGCCCAAGGCGCGGGCCCTTGCGACGGCGGGGGCATCTTCGCGGGGGGCGACCACCAGGGCCGCCTCCGCCTGCACGGCGCCGGAGAATGATCCGGAAATCAGAGCCGCCATGTTCGAGCCGCGCCCCTTCGAGCCGACCAGAACCGCGAACCTCATCCGGTCTCGTTGCCCCAGAGGCGGCCTCCCCCCCGCGACCTCCGCCAGGCATCACGCCACCGATGGACATCCACGACCGACGTGTCGGGCCCGGGAATCCTCTGATCCACGGGCGCCAGAACCGGGAACGCCCGGCCGGGCATCGTCTGGTACCAATAGGCGACCGAAGCGAGGTTGAGCGACATCACATTGGCGTGACCGTGCTCGATGGTCGCCCGAAGGCTGGAGCGAAACCGAATCGGGTCTTCGATGTGGTAGCGATAGACGTGGGTTCGGCCCATCCAGCCGAACCTCGGATCGCGGTTCTCCACACCGGGAACCCGGGCGGTTCCGAAGTACGGGTGGCTGAAGAGTTCGTCCGGACACCAGCACTGGTTGAAGTAGTCCTCGGTGCCCGTCCCGTGGAGCGTTCCCGGCCAGGGTTCGCCATCGATCAGGAACATGTCGTCGCCTTCGCCGTACCACATCGGCCCCGGGTTCTGGACGTAGAAGTTCACGCCGGCGAAGTGGCCGCGCCCGGACGCTTCGCAGAAGACGTAGTTCTGGGTCGTCGATTGGTTCTTCGGCTCCTCTCCGCCCAGGACGCCCCATTCGTTCTCGTTCGGAGCCCCCTCCGGCCAGGTGCTCTCCTGGTTGTACCAGGCGAAGAACCGAGGCACATCCTCGCCGATCCGAGCATGCTCCTCGTAGTCGACGTAGAAGTAGAGGGCCTCGACGGGCGAATCGCTCTGATTCTCCAGCACCACCCGGGCCCCCTCGCCGAAGGGCATCGGCCAGTAGCTGACCAGGGACATTCCGTCTTTGGGTGCGGCGGCCAGAGGGAGGCTGGAGAAGGTGTAGTTCATCCCCCAGCCCTGCCCGAAGAAGTCGCCGAGCGGACTCTCGACGGACGGATGCTCGTGCCCGTCCCAGAAGCATCGGAGCACGAGCTTGCGACGGATCATCGGGTCCGGGCAGCTGAGGGTGATCCAGATGTGCTTGATGATCCCGGCGCCGCCCAGGTCGGCGAGCACCGCGGTGGCGTGAGGCTCAACCCGGATGCAGTCCCGATTGCCCCCCGTCCGGTCGAAGCTTGAGGACCGACGCGACCTTGCATCGGAAAGAGACAGGAGACCCGAGAGGCCGCCGAACATGCCCTAGTTTGGCTCATCCAGCGGCTCGGCTGGGAGGGCGGCGGCAGGTTGCCGCGCCGTCCACAAAAAACGTCCTGATGGCCTCTGCGACACAAAAAACTTTCCGATCCGCGAAAAAAGTTTCCGATCTGGGCCATTCTGCGAAAAAACTGATCGGAGAATCAGGCCACGGGGACGGGTCGGCCTTGGAGGCGTTCCAGCTGATCCGCCTTCCCGGCCCGTCCCGTCGCCCTCAACCGCGCCAGGTACTGCGGCCAGGCAGGGTCGTGGATGTTGGCGTGGTGGGGACCGCCTTCGGACTCGACCACGTCGAAGGGATCACCCAAGACGCAGTCGGCAGCCAGCCGGGCCGCCTCTTCGCGAATCACCTCACCCTTCTCGGCGACGATGTCCGGGCGTTCACCGGCCAGGTTGCGAGTCTCGTGGGGATCGGTCTTCAGATCGAAGAGCATCCACTCGGGGAACTCCTTGAACCCGGTGTGCCGAGTATGGATCAGGATCATGTCGTCCCACCGAAGCGCCCGCTGAAGGCTCCATGCTCCATGGCTGAGGAGAAGCTCCCCTCTCCCGGCGGCTGCGGCCTCGCCTCGCAGGGCCGGCAAGAGGCTCTGTCCAACCCAGCCCCGCTCCGACGCATCGTTCGAGGCCCCCGCCAGATCGACGATCGTGGCGGCGAGGTCCAGGTGGGCATGGATCCCGCCGACCCGGCCCGGCGCAATGCCGGGGCCGCAGACCACTCCGGGAATGTGATTCGTGAACTCGTCCGCCGTCTGATGGTCGCCCCAGACGTTCAGCTCGCCGAGATTCTCGCCATGATCCGCCGAAACGATCACCACCGTCTCGTCGAGCACCCCGAGATCGGCCAGCCGATTGAGGATTCGGCCGATATGCAGGTCGGCGTAAGCCACCCCGGCGTCGTAGGCATTCCAGTGGTTTCGGGCGTCCCCCAGATCCTTGATCTCACCCCGTCCCCAGACCCAATCTCCGGGGAGATCGGAAGTCCAGCCGGGGACCTCGCGGGAGGAGTGCGGTCCATAGGAGGCCCGCTGATCCTGGAGCATCTCTTCCGTCAGCCACGTCAAAGCGGGCGAATCGGCGAAGGGGTCGCCGAAGTCCGCGGGCGTGTCATAAGGCGTATGCGGATCCCACATGTTCACATGGAGGAACCAGTTCTCTTCCCGGCCGCGGCGGTCGATCCATTCCAACGCGGGCTCGGCGACCTGATCGGCATTCTCGGTCCCGTGGCGGCCCAGGTCGATCGTCTCGTGGAAGCCGTACACCATCTGGTACGCGCTGTGTCTTCGGGGGAAGCCGCTGATGGTGCAGGTGCGCAGACCGGCGCGACTCAGGATCGAGGCGAGCGACCGTTCTGCCGTGCTGCTTCGAAACCAGCGGGCCGCTCCGTCCGACGGCAGGTCGGCGCAGACGCCCCCGTGGTTCACCACCCCGGACTGGGCACCGAACCGTCCGCCGAAGAAGCCGGTCCGTGAGGGCAGACAGGGGGTGTCCGTCGCATACAGGCTCTGGATGACCGCGCCCCGAGCGGCGAGAGCGTCGATGTTCGGCGAGGTCGGCCGGATGTGTCCGTAACAGCCAAGGTTCGCCGGCCTCAGAGAGTCGATGTCGAAGTAGAGGATCCGCATCGTCGGCTCACTGGACCGCCGTGCCCGGCCGCCAGGCCTCAGCGAGCCCGATCCGCTGGAAGCCCTTCCCGGAGTACCAGTCCACCAGGTCTTCGCCGCACTGCAGGCAGAGGGGCTTGCCTCGCCGGGCGGCATCGGCCATGCACCACTTGAGGATCGCGCCGCCGATGCCCCGCTCGCGATGCCGGTCGTCCACGCACAGGTTGAAGAGTCCGACGGAGTCCGGCGTCTCGGCAAGCATCACCGCCCCCAGGATCCGGCCGCCCACCGAATGGTGCAGCAGCCGATGGGGACACCGCTCCGTGGCGTGTTGGACGCTGCGGGCCAGGGCCGTCTGCGGACCCGACATGAAGACGCCGGTCATGAAGGCGGCCGTCTCGTGCCGAGAGGTCCAGTCGGAGGCCTCCACCGGCTCCAGATCCACCGCGGAGGGCGCATCGCCTTCCCATCCCAGACTGGCGATCGAGTAGCGCCGGACCCAGCCTCGCGCCTCCAACCGCTCGGGGAGGTCGGCCGGACGGTCCCCGGAAAGGTGGAACAGGCTGAACTGCGGCCGGTGCCGGGCGATCTCGGTCAACCGCTCCAGGAGAGGGTCGAACTCCCGGTCATCCACATCCACCAGCACGGCGAAGTTGCAGAAGGCCAGATCCTCCGGACCGGTCACGATCTTGATCTCCGGCTCGTCCAGGCTCACCACGCCGGCCACCGTCCGCGCCAGCTCAAGATAGGTGTGAGACAGGCTGGCGCGGGCAGCGGCCTGAAACCGGGTCAGAGTATCGTGTTCCAAAAGATCCCCCATGTCGGCGATGCTCCTCCGGCAAACCGGAGCCCCAGCGCCCACTCGTCTCGCAGGGTGTACCCCAGCCAGGCTTCCGGACCCCGGGGGGTCACCATCGGAGAGAAGTGGAACCTCCCGTCGCGCCAGACATCCACGGCCCCGGCAACCTGGATCGAGCGGTTGGGATCGTAGGCGATTCCGACTCGGAGCGTGACCGAACTGATGCCGGAAGGAGCCTGGTAAGGACGGTCGTGGAGCGTGGCATCCAGAAATCCGGCGACCGTCCTCAGGATGTTCCGCTCGACGAGAAAGCCGCCGTAGTGCCCGCTCTCCAGCATCAGGACGTGCGGTGTGCCGAGAGCCTCGACGAGCTTGTCGGTCGATTCCGGCGGCACCACCTGATCGTGCCGGGCCCGGATGATCAGGGCATCGCGGGGCGGCTCCAGAGGCCGCAGCCGCAGGACCGGCTCGACCGGCTCCAGTTCCCGGGCCAGAGACTCTTGAGTCCAGCCGGCCGCTCGCACCTGGTCTCGCTGCTCCTGAACAAGCGGACTCCGCCAAAGGATTTCGGCCAGACCGACTCCACCGAGTGTGAAGGCCGCCGACCGGATGCGGGAATCCACGGCGAAGGGCAGGCTGCCGATGATCGCCCCGAGAGAGGTGCCCGCCAGGCCGATCCGGTCGCCCCGAATCTCCGGCCGGGTCTGGAGAAAATCGACCAGCCGACGGACGTCGGAAGCAGCCTGGGCCACCGTCTCGCGAATGCTGCCCGCGTCAGGGCGGATCGCCAAGGCGCCGCTCCGACTCCCGGCCGGAGTCCGGTCCAGATGGTAGGGGAGCGGCATGATCGCCGATGCGATTCCCCGGGCAGCCAGCCTGCGGGCCAGCGCGACCTCGGTCCGGGAATCGACCGCGCCCCAGTAGTGCAGAAGGATCGCCGCCGGCATCGGCCTGGGCGCGTCCCTCGGAACCATGACCCGAACCACCACCAGATCGTTTGCCGGATCGCCGCTGGGCCGGGCCGAAGGAAAGGCGAATCGATAGGTCCGCGCCAGATCGTCTTCTGATTCAAGCGTCCAATCTGCAAAGGAGATCGGAGGGGGAGCCGCCAGCAGGTCGGAGGCGGGTTCCTGGTACCGTTCCACCTGGCAGAAATACGGGGACGCTTGAACCCCGGCCAAGCAGAGGAGAGAGACCGCCACCGTGATGACCAGCCTGATTGCCGCCGCCCTCCTCGCCCAGTCGCCGGAAGCTCCCGTTCTGGATGACGCGCTGAGGTCCGCTCTCGGTCTGGCCCGACTCTCTCCGGCCACGGCCCGCTTCGATCCCAGCATTCTTGAATTCTATCGCCAGGGAGAGTTTGCAAACCCGATGGCCCGGGCGGCGACGGACGATCCGTGGCGGGCATCCTTTCTGGTTTCCGGGGTCAGGCGTCAGCTCTTCGTCTCCGGCGAGCGGCCGGAAGAGACCATCGGCGTCCTCAGCCGGATGATCGGCCAGGGCGCGGGCCGCGACTTTGCGGGCAATCCGGTGCAGGGCGTCGTCCAGCGGATCAACCGAGAAGGAGCCCTCGCCGCCGCCCTGGAAAGGATGAAGCTGAAGGGCTGGATCACCGGGCCGCTGCCCTCGGTCGCCGCCGTCCCGGAAGAGGTCCAGCGGGGGGCCGCTCTGGTGCTGGAGACCATCATCGACGCCGAAAACTATCGGCAGGCCGCCTTCTCAAGGTTCGAAAATCTCGACGACGCCTTCCGGCTGGAGACTTCCACTCCGTCCGCCAGCGACGACGCCCAGCTCTACGCCCGCCGCATGGAGTTCGGTCGCCGAGCCGACATGAGCTACCTCCACGCCGCCGGCCAGGAGATCGCCGCCGCAGCCGTCCAGGCCCGCACACTCATCGGCAGCACCGGCCGCTCGGTGGACTACCGATTCGAGATCGAGACCAGGCTGGGCCTCATCCGCCTCGGCTCCCGGTCCGTCTCCACCCACGGCGACACTCCGACCCTGCTGATCATCGACACAGCGGGCTCGGACACCTACCTCAACGTCCCCTCCAATCCGTCCGCCCGGCACTGGGCCTCGGTCGTGATCGACACCGACGGCGATGACCGCTACCTCAGCAGTCAGGCGCTGGCCGAAACCCGAGTGGGAGCCTGGGGCGGGCGGACCGCCGAACGCCTGAAGATCGGGCCCGGCAAGGCCGCCTTCGGAGTGACCGTGCTGGTGGATGGAGCCGGCGACGACCTCTACCGATCCGCCCGGCCCGGGCTGGGAGCGGCGGACTTCGGATGCTCCTACCTGCTGGATGCGTCCGGCAACGACCGCTACGACGCCTACGCCGACGCCCTCGGGACCGCCCGCTTTGGGATCGGAATCCTGGAAGACCTCGCGGGAGACGACGTCTACAGCGGCTTCACCCAGGTTCAAGGAGTCGGGCTGACCGCCGGGGCCGGCCTCCTGATCGACCGGGCCGGCAACGACGAATACACCGCCGCCGCCTCTCCCGTCGATTTTCCGAGCGCACAGGTGGAAGGCCAAAACCTGAGCATGGCTCAGGGGGCCGGGGTCGGATTCCGAGCCGACTATCTGAACGGCCGGAGTCAGGCAGGCGGGGTCGGAATCCTGTACGACGTCCAAGGCACCGACCGGTACACCGCCTCCGTCTTTGCCCAAGGGGTCGGCTACTGGATGGGCCTGGGGGTCCTCTGGGACGATTCGGGGGCCGACCGCTATTCCGCCGCCTGGCAGGCCCAGGGAAGCGGAGCCCTCTACGGACTCGGCCTGCTGGAAGACCGCGACGGGAACGATGATTACTCGGTCTCCCGTTTCCTGGGGCAGGGTGCCGGGCAGGACTTCGGCATCGGAATCCTCGTCGATTTTCTCGGCAACGACACCTACTCCTCCGGAGCCATCTCGACCGGAGCCGCCGGAGACAGCTCGCTCGGAATCTTCGCGGATATGGACGGCGAGGACCGCTACCGGACCGGAGGGATCTCTCTGGGATACGCCGCCGATTCCACCCAGGGCGGACTCCGCGACCGGGCCCTCGCCCTCGGGGTCTTCCTGGACATGAATGGCCGGGACGACTACGGCGACAGCCAGCCCTGGGCGAGCAACGGAAACCGGTCCGTCAACTGGCGCATCCAGAACCCACGGCCCGAAGAGAGCCGGCTCGGGATCTTTGTCGATCGCTGAGAAACGTTAGGGCGAAAGAACCTTTGACGCCTCAGGGGCGCTGTCATCGCCGATCCGGCATCGCTGATCCTCCGGGCAAACGATGACGAGCGGCTCCTTGATGATTCGCAAGTCGCGTGAATGAATGCGGTCAATGGCGAACTTTCGATTCCATTCTCGAAGCATCTCGGCCGAGACCGAGGAGGACGCTGGCACCGAGCCATCCAGTCGATCGGGACTTTGCCGGGCGGTGTCGGCCAGCCGGACGGCCCGGCTCAGCTCGGCCTCGTCGCCGGACGGTCGAAGCCACCGAAATCGAACCGCCAGACCCGTTCGCGCCGCGTTCTGTAGTGCGCGGAGTGTTTCCGGATTGCGCGGCGAACCGAAGACGGCAATGAAGCCCCGGCCGGACATCGGTTCCCCGGCGAACACCGCACGGTTGATCGTCTCGACCGTCGGCCGCAACGCCACCAGCTTGGATCGGGGCCAGAAGGTACCTGCAACAGCCGGAACCAGGCAGAAGCCGGCCGCCGCCGCCAGCCAGGGGAGGGACGAGGCGCGCCCCGTCATGCGCAGGAGCGCCAGGCCGGAGACGGCAAGCAACCCAGCGCCGGCCAGAGAAGGCCAGGTTCCGAGCCCGGACCATACCTCTCGAAACGCCATTACGCCGGAGGCGAGGCCAAGGGAGACCGTGGTCCAAGCCAGGGCCGTCCGACTGCGCGGCCATAGCCAGCAGGCAAGAGGCACACCAAGGCTAATGGAAGTGATCGAGACGGAAATCCAGCCGTAGACGTCACTCCGGAGGCCGGTCATGAGTCCGCGTGGGTCCCAACGAGCCAGGGGCACGCCAAAGAGGGCTGGAAACCAGAACACTAGGCACATCCCTACAGCCAGCCCCCAGAGGAGGCCGAAGGTCAGCTCCGCCCTGCCCGCGCCATTCTTCTCCACAAAATCACTCCTGCCGCCACGGCGAAACCCGCACCTATCCAGGCAAGAGCCACCGGCAGGCGAGACTCCGCCACAAGCACCTCCTGATCGCGGGAATCGTGCATCTGGACCTGTGATTTGTGGTGGCTCCAGACATCCTGCCGGTCGGGATCATAGCCGCCGCCGATGCTGATGCCGCCTTTCCTGGTCTGAAAGAGGTTGCCCTCCTTCAGGAGACTCCTCCAGGCGGGAGTTTTGCCAGGCCCCTTGATCGACTCCAGCCGCCATTCTGCCGACATCATCCGCTCACCATCCCCATTGTCGTGGAACATCGTGGCCCGTGTTGGGGCTTCATCCGGCCCTTCCCACGTCCACCGACGCAACACCCTGCCGTCAGTGCGTTGCTCCGCAAGCCCATCCCGAACCTGAATCCGTACCCAGGGGCCACCGGTCCCTTG
>JAKRSE010000308.1 GCA_022402505.1 Fimbriimonadaceae bacterium
ATCATCCGAGCGGCCGGCTCGGCGAGGTCTTCATCCGCCGGCAGGGACCGAAGCCGCCTCAGCAGCTCGATCTCCTCGGGCGAGATCGGCAGGACGCCGTAGAACGCAGCGACCTCGGGAGGTGCAGCCCGCCGTCCCGCCTCGTCGAGAAACTCCAGCGACGCGGCCAGCGGCCCGGCTCGGTCCATCCGAAGCGTCAAAAGCAGGCTGCGGACCCGGTCGGCCTGTTCCACCGTCGGCAGGCCCTGAAAGACTTCATCGGCTCCTTCCACCGCCAGAGTCGCGATCGCCAGCCGCAGGTTTCCGATGTCCTCCCGCCACTCACCCAGGTCCAGGGCGGTCGCGTTCAGCGGCCTCAGGAACGGGCCTGGCCTTGAGGCGAAGAACGCGGGCACGCCATGCGACAGCGACGCGATCCCGCCGACTCCGACCCAATGGACCAGGAGCTTCAGCAGCCTCTCGGAAGGGAGACCCACCGGGAATTCGTTCTCCTCCACGGCCTTCTGGAGGCGCTCCGCCATCTCCTTCCGGTTCAATCGAGGCGGCACGGGCTCGATCCGAAGCATCGCCTCGAACTCCTCCGGCGAGCCCGTCAGCGGTTCCAGGCGGAAGGCGTTCCCCGAGCGACCCCAGGCCCCCTGAACCGCCCAGCCCACCGCTTCTCGCAGGTCTTCCGCCCGGGCCGAAGCGATCTTGACGAAGATCAGCTCGGAGGCCAGGTCCGCATCCGCTCGGTGACGAACCCCGGTTTCGGCCTCGATCCGGGCGAGCACCTTGGCCACGGGCGAGACTTCGGGGCCCATCGACAGCCGGGCCTGCTCAGGGTTCAGCAGCCCGGCCGAAAGAGCGACCGCCCAGACCGCCGACACCATGAGATCAGTCTACCGACCGAACACGCGCCAACCCCTTTTGCGGTACAAGACTTCATGCTTCGTTGGACGGCCCCCGCCGCCCTCGTCTTTGTCTGCCTCGCGACCACGTCCTCGGCCCAGAGCCGGCTCGTCCTCCGCCCCGAACACGCCGAAGCCGAACGGATCGGGCGGCTCCTTCCCGGTCTCGTGACCCGCCCTTCCTTGCCCGAACGCTGGGAGTCCGAGGACGCGATCCTACTCCGGGTGGGCGGCGAATGGCGGACGATGAACCTGACCGACGGGTCGATGGCTCCGGCTTCCGCTCCGCCCCGAGCGGCCGGTCGAGCCGGCCGAGGGCGGTCCAACCAGACCGACGAGTCGCCGGACGGAGCCTGGTCAGCCCGGCTCGATGGGCTGGATCTGGTGCTCACTCGAGGCGACCGGACCGACCGCATTTCCGGTTCGCCGACGGACCGCATCCGCCAGGGCCGCCCCAGCTGGGTCTACAGCGAAGAACTGAGCCAGCGCGAAGGCTTCGGCTTCTCCCCGGATTCCCGGCTGCTCTGGCGCTACGAGTTCGACGAATCGAAGGTGCCGGACGTGCCGACCATGCTGAACCAGACCCGGCCCCTGCCGACGGTCCGGTACGAAGCCTATCCCAAGCCCGGCGGCGAGAATCCGGTCGTCCGGCTGGTGGTCCGCGACCTGGAGACCGGGATTGACCGCCGAGTGGAGGTCGGCCCGGCCGCAGGGGTCGGTCACTATGTCTATGCGATCCGCTGGCTGCCGGATGGCCGGCTGCTCTTCCACCGCATGAACCGGAGGCAGAACGTTCGGGAGATCGCCGTCTGGAGTCCGCAGACGGGCCAGACGACGACCCTCGACCGCGAAGAGAACCCGGGCGGGTGGGTCGAGTACGACTCGGCTCTGCGCGACTATGACGCCGATTGGAGTCTGATGCTCTCCGAGCGCAGCGGCGATCTGGCCCTGTGGTGGCTGAACCTCCGAACCGGCGAAGCGGTGCAGGCGGTTCAGTACGCCGGAGACGTGATGGGGATCGAGCGGGTGGATTCGGAGCGGGGCGAAGTCTGGTTTCAGGGCTCCCCCGGATTCGGCGGCCGCAGAATGGCGGTGCGCGCCCCGCTCAGCCCCGGTCGAACCCGCCCGGCCGTCACGCTCACCGAACCGGACCGGACCCACCGATTCTGGGTGTCCCCCTCCGGAAACCGGCTGATCACCCTTTCTGAGTCTGCAACCCGTCTCCCTGAACTCATCCTCCGAGACCGGAACGGCCGGCCGGTTCGGACTCTGGGCGCGGCTGAATCGAAGCTGGAGAGTGAAGGCCTCCAGCCGGCCCGCTCCTTCTCCTTCACCGCCGAGGACGGCACGAAGCTGATGGGCCACATGGAGCTTCCGCCTCGGTTCGATCCAAAGACCGCCCATCCGGTCTTGGTCCAGGTCTACAACGGACCTCTCTACCTGACGACTCCCAGCTGGACCGACCGGTTCGAAGCGCCGTCCCGGGCCGCACTCTATGGGTTCGTCGTGCTGGAGCTGGAGAGCCGGGGGACGGCGGGCCGGGGCCGAAGCTTCCGCCAGGCTTTGGCGGGACGCATGGGGCGCATCGAAGTGGACGACATCGCGGCGGGCGTCCGCGAGGCGCTCAAGACTCCGGGACTGGACGCCGATCGGGTGGCCATCGAGGGGGTCAGCTACGGGGGCTATGTGACCTTGATGGCCCTGCTCCGGCATCCGGACCTGTTCCATGCGGGCATCAGTCAGAGCCCGGTCAGCGACTGGCGCAACTACGACACGACCTACACCGAGAGGTACATGGGGCTGCTGCCCCAGGCCGCTGCCGACTACGACGCGGGCTCGGCGGTCGTCCTCGCCGATCGGCTCCGCGGAGACCTGATGCTCTACTACGGTTCGCAGGACGACAACACCCACCCCGTGAACGTCTATCAGATGGCGGCGGCCCTGAACCGAGCGGCGCGGAGCTTCGACATGATGGTCGGCCCCGACCAGGGACACGGCGGCCTTCGGTTCGAGAGGCGGATGGAGTTCCTTTTTGAGCGGCTGAACGGGCGGCCAGGACGTTCTCAGGATTAAGAAAGGTTCAGGTTTCGCCCCTGGACTTGACAGGAAAGCCAAAAGAAGGGCAGAATGCACCCGGTGTATGCCGTGGCCTTTTGGGGCGCGGCTGCCGACGATGGTGGAGGATGAATCATTCGATGTGGAAGCGTCTGTGCCTGCCGATGGTGGCGATCTCGATGGGAGCTCTTGCTCAGGCAAGCCTGCTGGATGCCACGGTGCTGGTGGAGCGGGCCGCCAACAACCGCAGCTTCACGGTTCGCTACAGCGGAGCCCAGGCCGCGCTGATCGAGCTGAGAATCGGTGACCGGACCCTGGCCACCCGCCTGCTGGACCGATCCCGCGAAGCAGGCGAAGCGATCTTCTCGCTGGACCCGGCCGAGCTTGCCGACGGCGAGCATGAGTTCGAGATTCGACTCTTCAATGCCGACGGCCAGGTGCTCGCCACCCAGAAGTCGAAGGTGAACATCGACCGCCGAGGCACCGGCCCGGTCCAGATTTCCCGACCTCAGTCCGGCACGACGGTGCGCGGCACGGTGCAGATTTCGGTCGACTTCCGCGAGTCGATGCCCGGCGCCTACGTCAGCTTCTTCATCAACGACCAGATCAAGAGCCTCGGCAACACGTCCCGCTCCTCGATGTTCCTGTGGGACACCGAGCGCGAGCGGAACGGCTGGCATGAGATTCACGCCTGGGTCGTCGACGGTCAGAACAACACCTGGAAGACCGAGAAGATCCGCCTCTTCGTGGCGAACCCCGGCGGCCGCACCGATCGCCGCGGCGAACCCGGCCTTGCTGCCAATCCGATGACTCCGTCCGAGCCCCAGGCTCTGCGCGGCGGCGGCTCCACGGCCGCGGGAACTCCCGTCGGACTCATGGGAGCGACGACCCCCAGCTCCGAGCCGAACCGAGTCGCCCCGATTCTCACTCCGACTTCTCAGCGGTCGGCCAAGCCCAATCCGGTGCAGGCGCCCGAGCCCGCGAAGAGCAACGTGAAGGCCGCCACCGTGGATTCCGGCGAGGCGACCGGTCCCCAGACCCTTCGGCCGGCTCTTGCGGTGATCCCGCTTGAGCTTCCCGGCTACCAGGTCGGAACCCTCTCCCGAGTGGGTGGGCCCGCCCTCAGCACCACCGCCGCCGGAGTCACGCCGATCGCCACCGTGGCCATCACCTACGGCACCCGGCTTCCCGAAGACGGAACCTTTGCCGTTCTCATGGACGGTCGGTACGTTGACTTTGACGTGAGCCCGAGAGTGGCCGAGGGAGTGCCCATCACTCCGTTCCGACACCTCTTCCAGGAGGCGGGCGGCAAGGTCCACTGGGACAACCTGCTCAAGGAAGTCTCCGCCCAGGGCCTGGGGCGCACCGTCTGGCTGAAGGTCGGCGAAGCCGACGCGAAGGTGGACGGAACCAAGCTCCGCTTGGAACTGGCCCCGTTCATCGAGCGCGGCCGAGTCCTCGTCCCCATGTCCTTCATGGTGGACGCCCTCCGGATGGACGTCCGGTATGACGTTGAGACCGGACACGTCGTGGTCTCAACCGCCACCCGAAACTGAGCCTCTCCTGCAGGCTTTTTGCGGAAGGACCTGGCAAATCATGCGGTTTGCCGGGTTCTTCAGTGTTTTATGACACCTCGGAGTCCAGTTCCTGCCTGGGGCCTGCCGATAACCATATTGGGAAAAAGACATGGTCCTGGAGAGCAAACCCCGGGCAGCTTGGTCACCACTTATCTGGGTGACCTT
This sequence comes from Fimbriimonadaceae bacterium, assembly GCA_022402505.1. Classification (GTDB taxonomy): domain Bacteria; phylum Armatimonadota; class Fimbriimonadia; order Fimbriimonadales; family Fimbriimonadaceae; genus JAKRSE01. Next base: position 4,688 of record JAKRSE010000308.1, read on the forward strand.
CCTGCTCGGGATCTTGGGTCTGGCGGCGGCTGTCCTGCAGCTGGCCTCCGGTCTTGCCGCCGGACGTGAGCGGCAGCAGCTCTCCCTCCATCGTCTCGGAGAGTTCGCCGCCCTTGTCTCAAGCTCGGATTCGACCGGCACTCAGGACGCTTCTGCCCTCCTGGACAAGTTCCGATCCGTCCGCGGCCTGGACCGGGTGGTCCTGATCCAGAACTCGCTGGGTCGCTACGGATTCGAGGCCGGCCCGGTGACTCTTCGCGTGGGAGCCCCTCCTCTGCCGGTCTCCGACCAGTTCCGACCGATCGACGCGCCGGACTTCGTGCGGCGCTCCATCGAACACGGAGACATTCAATCCGACCTCGCCTCCCGATCGGTGATCGTCCCGATCCTGCGCGAGGGATCGCCCCGGAGCTACCTGATCCTTCAGGCATCCGGAGACGCCGAGTCGGCCCATGTGATGGCCCAATGGACAGGCTTCGGCTGGGCCTGCAGTCTTATCATCTTGGGGGTCCTTACGGCCGTCGGCACGATGCTCCAGCTGCGGACACGGCTGGCAGGCGGTTCGGCCATCCATATTCCCAGAACCGTGTTCATCATGGAGCTCGGAATCCTGGCCCTGATGATCGGCGGATTCACCCTGGCGGTCTTCTCCACCGTGCGGGTCGGCCAGGCCGGCATGGCTCAGATTCGCGATACGGAACGCATCCTGGTCCTGGAGCATGGAATCCAGCTGCTTCGGTCCTCCGATCGCGTCGAATCCGCCAAACGCATTCGCCGCCTGGGTCACGACCTGCAGAAGCTCGACCTGGGGCCGGAAGCAGCCGTCCTGATCGGCCTGACCGACGGGACAGCCGGAAGAACGGAGGCCGCGGTTCGCAGCGCCGCAACGCTGCTGACCGGACGGCTGGAGTCCATCCTTTCGCAGAAACGCTTTACGACGGCGGAGCTTCAGAGCGACAGCCGTCGGGCCCTCTTTGGAGTGGCCCTGGCCCTCGCGGGGCTCCTCGCTTCGACGCTCCTCGTCCGAAAGACGACCTTCCGGAACGAGCAGCTCGCCCTGGCCAGCGGCGAGGCTGGGAGGCTGAGAGACCGTCTCACCTCCGTGCTGGAAACCATGCCGATCGGCCTCTTCACCTTCTCGAAGACCGGATTCGGCTATGCGAACCAGGCGTGGCAGGACCTGTCCGAAGATGCGGTGCCGACCGCAGACCGCCTCACTTTCGTCCACGGTGACGACCGAGCCCACCTGCAGGAGAGACTGGAGAGCGTTCTCTCCGAGGGAGTGCCTTCCGAGGCCTCCGTCCGAGTTCAGCGGCCCGGCGGCCCGACGCGCTACCTCCAGATCCTCATCCGCCCGCTCCCATCCGACTCCGGCGAGCGAGAGATCCTGGCCTACGGCGTGGAAACGACCGAGATGGTCCAGGCTCGGCTCAACCTCCAGGCAAAGAGCCAGGAGATCGAGATCAAGAACCGACTGCTCGGCTCGGCCCTCGAGGATCTCGAAACCAACCTGGAAAGCATCGTCCGCTGCCTCGTGCGGGCGGTGGAGGCGAAAGATCCCTACACGGCCGGCCACAGCGAGCGGGTCATGTCCTACAGTCTCCGTATCGGGCAGGAACTGGGCCTCGGCCCTTACGAGATGCGGGTGCTGGAGCTTGGCACCCTGGTGCATGACGTCGGCAAGATCGGCATCCCCGACGCCATCCTGACCAAGCCTGGCGCCCTGAGCAACGAAGAATTCGACGAGATCAAGAAGCACCCTGAGTTCGGCGTGCGGATTCTGGAGAACATCAACCTCTTCCAGGAGTGCATGCCGATCGTCCGCTGGCACCACGAGCGGATGAACGGCACCGGCTACCCCGACCGGCTCCAGGGCGATGAGATCCCCTTCCTGGTTCGGATCGCCGCCGTGGCCGATGTCTTCGACGCCATGACCAGCAATCGCGCCTACCGCGTGGGGATCGATCCCAAGGTCACTCTCCGAATCATGGCTCAGGATGTGGTGGATGGCAAGCTCGATCGAATCTCCTTCGAAGCGCTTCAGACCTCCGTCCTGCGCGATGGCGTGATCGCGCAGACCATTCAGCCGAGCGTCATTCCGATGGATGACCTTCGCGCGGCCTGAAGAACCTGCGGGAACCGGCCGAAAAAGCTATGGGAACCCAGCGATTGGCATGAATCAGATCACCGAAACCCGAGATCGGCGCGGCGCCTCACGATTCGAGCTCTTGGAGTACGCCATCGTGAGATCCAACCATGTGGACGAAGCACGCTCGGTCGTGGTGGACGTCAGCCTGGGTGGACTCCAGCTGCGCAGTCGCCACAGCTTTGAGGCGGGGACCGAGGTCGTCGTGCTGATCGGTCGCCTGGGACAGGACCCGATCCGAATTCGCGGCGAAGTCCGGTACTCCGTCCCTCTTGAAGGGTCAGACCTGACGGGAACGGGAGTCAAGGTTCTTCCCAGCTCCACCCGAGACCGAGTGGCCTGGGCCGACTTCGTTCATGCGAACTTCCGTCGGACCAAGGATCTGCTGATCTGAGTCCGGGGGGACTTCAGCGGCTGCCGCAACCGCCGCCGCAGCATCCGCCGCCGCCGGAACCTTCTTCCGTGCGGAACGAGTTGCCGCATCCGCAGCCGCCGACCGAGTTCGGATTCTCGATCTTGAATCCGCCGCCGAGCGGGTCATCCACGTAGTCGATCGTGGCGCCCGTCAGATAGACCATGCTGAAGGCATCCACCAAAACCTTGATGCCTTCGTGCTCGATGACATGGTCGTCCGATTCCGGCTCCTGGGCATCCAGGGCGAGCTGGTACTGGAATCCCGAGCACCCGCCGCTGTGAACCCCGACACGAAGCGCCGACCCGGCCTGATCATGGCTGATCATCAGGTCCTTCAATTCGCAGACTGCACGTTCGGTGAGGATGATGGACATTCGTGTCTACCTGGCATGGCCGCAACCCGCCTGACCGAAGTTTGCCACAAGTTCCACAAACTGCCGGTGCGAGGGTCCCTGGCTTGACTGGATTCTACGCAGCCATTGGGCCAAGGGGAAAGAAACTGGACTGTTTTGGGCACTATGTCGCCGATTCTTGCGTTTGAATGGCAATGCGGGAGAGAAGAGTCCGGGAAGAGATCAACGGCCGAGAACGGCTTCGCAGTGCAGCCGACCTCCTGTTCCGGCGGGAGGGCTACGCTCAGACCAGCATCGCCATGATTCTGGCCGGATCGGGCGTCAAGGCTCCGTCGCTGTACCACCATTTCGGCGACAAGGAAGGGCTGTACCTCGACTGGGTTCTGCCCGCCCTGGCCGAATTCGGAGCGACCATTCGAGCCCATGCCGAGACCAAGGACCGCACGATCGACGCTCTGTGCACCCTTTTCTCCGGTCCCAAGGGGCTCGACGTGCTCCAGATCGCCCGGGAGGTGGAGCTGATGCAGCGGCTGGAATCGCGCACGATCATTCACCAGGCGCTCCATCAGGAAGTGGTCCGCGCGTGGGCTGATTCCCGCGGCTCCCAGGCGGCTGCCGAGCAGCTGGCTCTGGCCTGCAGCCTCTCGCGGCCGGCATACCTCCGACTCTTCGTCCGCCCGGAGCTCTGCTCCGAGCTCGGACGACTGGAAGCCTGAGGCGGCAATCGGCTACACTGGACGGCAGGAAAAGATGCCCTACATCGTCACCGAGCCCTGCATTGGCGTCAAGGACAAGTCCTGCATGACGGTCTGTCCCGTGGACTGCATTTACGAAGGCGACGATCAGGTCTACATCCACCCGGACGAATGCATCGACTGCGGACTCTGCGAGGCGGAGTGTCCGGCCGAGGCCATCAAGCCCGACACCGAGGGCGGGCTCGACAAGTGGTTGGAAATCAACGCAAAATATGCTGCCGCGTGGCCGAACATCACCGAAAAGCGCGACGCGCCGTCCGACGCCAAGGAGTTTGACGGCGTGGAAGGCAAGTTCGAGAAATACTTCTCCGCCGAACCCGGCAGCGGTGACTGAATCGTCGCCGCGCTTCCGCAGCGACGTTAACCGTTTCGCCGCGAAGGGTGGCGTGGCGATATAGCTCATGCGGCAAATTCTTGATTTCCGCGCGAAATTATGTTACCGAACCTTTACATGCCGGTGACAAGACGTCTCTTCATGGCGCTGAGCCTGAATCATCGAAAGGTTTGAACAGAATTCGGACCAGGGCGATCCGCGCCTCGCGCTCATTCGTGCGCGCGATTGCCGGTCTTGTTTCCGAAGGCGTTCTTCCTCGTCCCGCATAGCGCACGGCCCGCGCCCCGGGCCTCGATACGATGCCCTCCGGACGCGTCCGGGGGCACGAACAGGAGTTTGAAGCGTAATGGCAATTCCGCAGAAGAAGAGTTCCGCAGCGCGCAACGGATTCAAGACCGGCGAATTCATCGTCTACCCGGCGCACGGCGTCGGCCAGATCGTGGCGATCGAGGAGCAGGAAG
>JAKRSE010000309.1 GCA_022402505.1 Fimbriimonadaceae bacterium
CTGGGCGAAGACCGGGAAGAGGATGGCGGCCAGAATCGCGATGATCGCGATGACCACAAGAAGCTCGATCAGGGTGAAAGCCTGGCGGGTTCGGTTCAGCATGAGGGTTTCCCGGGCGGAACCGATGCGGCCCCACCCGGGAAGATCAACGACGGCCGGAGGCCTTCCTCAGCCGACTCAGCGTTTGCTTAACCGAGATTTAATATATAAGTTTCGTTAGTCCCAAGAAAGCTCAACCGCGCACGATCTCGTACCACATCGTCCGGCCCAGCGCGAAGCTGAGTCGGCCGTTTCGGTAGGTCGCCGCGACCTCGCCCTGACGCCTGCCATCCGGACCGAGCCGGAAGACGCGCATCCGCTGCGGGACCCGGATCGAGACCGTGCCGGGAACGACTTCCGCCTTCACCGGGCCTCGGCCCCACTGATCCGCCACCGACGTGCGGTCCGCGTTCCAGGCCATGCCCTGATTCTCGACCCGCCCGCCGACCGTGAGAAGCATCTTCCGAGCCGAAGCCAAGGTCGGCGAACCGACCGCGTTCAGCGAGATCGCCCCGTAGTTGGCTCCGAACCGGCCGAGGTTCAGGGTGAGGGGTCCGGCGGTCGTGGTCCGGCCGCCGATGAACCCGAAGGCGCCCGCCGCCCCCGGTCCCGCGAAGGTCGCAACCCGGCTCGCTCCCGTGCCGCTGAGGCCGTAGAGCGGAGTTCCCGGCCGTCCCGTGCGGACGATTCGAGCCGACTTGACCTCCGGCAGAACCTTCATCGCCAGCCGCTCCTTCAGCGGGTCGGCGCCCCCGGAATTGCTCCAGGCGACCGAGGCGGTGAGGGTCTGGAGCCAGGGCTGAGAAGGCAGCTGCAGCACGGCCCGAGCCGACGGCGGAGCGATCAGCCCCTGGCGGAAGATCATCGCCGCCATCGGGAAGAACGCGCTCTTCGCCGGGTTCCGCGACATGTCGAAGTAGTTGTCGTAGGCGTCGTTCACCCGCCCCGTGCCGGTCGCGCCCCAGTCGAAGGTGTAGATGGCATCCCAATCCTGCCAGGCCGCGAAGGTGGCATAGGCGGGCATCATCTCGACCTGAAAGTCGCTGGGCGCCGGGTGGTTGTACTCACTGACCGAATGGGGCATCCCCGCCGCTCGGTAGACGGCCAGGGCGCCCAGAGTTCCGTTCCCGGCTCCCAGGACATCCACGATGGCCCGCCGCTCCACGCGGTAGTTGACCGGATCCCAATCCGAGCCGAGGAAGGTCGGGTGGTTCCAGTAGGCGTGGTCGTCCCAGAAGGTGCTCTCGCGCTCACGCAGGAAGGTCGTCAGCCCGCCCCAGCTCGCCTGGGTCTGGATGATGTGGGTGTTGCGGAAGCCGAGGTCCTCGATGAGGAACTTCCGGAAGTCGGCCTGGTAGGCGGCTTCGGTCTCGGCCAGGAACTGCAGCCAGTCCTGGCTCCTTCGGCTGCCGTCCTGCAGGGGGATCGAAAGGTTCCGCCGGGCCAGAGATTCACCGGCCGGAATCCCCGCCGTGAAGGTCCCCTCGCGCACCACGAGGTCGGCCACTTCCAGCCGAGCCCGCATCGCTCCGAGGACGAATCCGACCCGGACGTGGTTCGGCTGAGCGTTCTTGGCCTGCCAGCTGAGGCTGAAGTTCTGCCACTCCGGAGTCACCCGAACCGTGGCCCCCAACCCGACATCGCTCCAGTCCGGAATGTCGAGTCGGCTGGTCACGTTCACGGCGACGGGCTTGTCGGCTCGGGCCCGGAACTGCATCGTGTAGGTCCGACCGTTCTGCAGATTGAGCCCCGGCATGTGGGTCTGGATGTGCCAGTCCGGTCCGCTGTGGCTGCGGACCTCGATGGCGAAGCCCTGCGAAGTGGCGCCGGGAGTCGCCTGATAGGTGACGTCGCTGTCGCTCTGGTTCTCCCAGGTCCAGGCTCGGTTCTGGGGCACCAGGTTCGGTCCGGTCAGTCGGTTCTCAGCCCGCCAGGCCTGGGCCAGAGCGGAATCGGTCTTGTACCGGACGGAGACCCAGTCCATCCAGAGGTCGAGCAGGGTCTCCTTGAAGGGGCTCGGCAGAGCCTCCAGGCCCGCGCCCGGCGATTCGCCCGGCCAGCCGACCAGGGAGTTCTCGTTGTTGACCTCGATCTTCAGCAGAGCCGGATCGTCCTTATACTTCAGCTTGGTGTAGGGGTTCACCCGGTCCAAAAGCTCCTTGGCGTACTCCTTCTGAAGCTCGATCATCCGGGGATGGAAGATGTCCACCTTCTTGCCGAAGTTCTGCTGGATGTCGCGGACTGTGGCCGGGAGTCCGAGCTCGGGGATGTATTCCCTCGCCGTCTGCAGATTGATGTTCGAATAGATGCCGTTGCGCTTGAGCGCGGCGATGAAGTAGTCGAGCTTGTCCAGCTGGACCGGGTCGATCTCGATGAAGGTCCGCCCCGGCTTCCAGATCGTGCCGCCGTCCAGAGCCCAGCCGTTGTTCATGTGGTGGAAACGGACCAGGTTGATTCCCAGCGTCTTCATCCGCCGGGCGATCTTCTCGGCGTCCTGCTTCTCCGGAAAGACCGAGTGGCCGGTGACGTTCGTCCCGAAGAATCGGACCCGCCGGCCCGTCTTCGATTCGACAAATCGGCCGTTGCGGGTGACGATCCAGCCGTTGGCGCCCGCCGGAACCGGGTTCAGGAAGCTCGCATCGGCGGCGCCGCCTGTCGGCACGGCGTCCCAGGGCAGGACGAAGGGAAAGGCGTTCCTGGGGTCCAGAGGCGGGATGGACGGAGACGTTCCCTGTCCGGTCGCGGCGCTGAAGGCGACCAGAGCGAGAGCTGCTCCGCTGCAGAATCCCTTCATCGATCCGACTATGACACCTTGACGGAGCAGGGTGCATTCCCGTGCCCTGGGCCGTCAGAATCGGTACAGAACCATGACGAATTGGAAGCTCTTCGGAATCGCGGCGGCGGTCGCCTGTCTGACGTCTCCGGCCCTGGCCGATCTCGGCCTTGGCGGCTCCCGTTCGGCCGGCATGGGCGGAGCGGGACTCGCCCTCGGCAACGATCCCGAAGGCCCGGGAGCCAGGAATCCCGCCTGGTACGCCCTGAACCCGCGCAACCGCTTCTCCTTCCCCAATCTTCGCTACACCTTTGACGGAATCGGCTGGGGCGAGCTGGACGACTTCTTCGGGAGCGCCTCTTCCGGAGCGCTCGACTCCGACCGTCTCGGCGAGCTGGCCCGGACCTTCGGGCACCGGGACGTGCGCTTCGGCCTTGGGCTCGGCTTCGGCTTTCAGGCGGGCAGCTTCGGCCTCGATCTCCGGGCGGATGGGAACGGTCTGACGACGCCGAACGCCTCTCTGGCCGGATGGGTGGCGGGCGGCTCGAACCTCGCCGCGGTCCCCGCGGATGCCCGGCTCGACGGCTACGGCCTCGCCCGGCTGGAGCTGGGGCTCTCCCTCGGGCAGAAGCTTGACGTGCCCATCGGCGACCTGGCGGTCGGCGGCCGGCTGAAGATCACTCGGAGCTACTACAACCACAGCTTTGCCGGACAGGCCGAGATCATCAGCGGCACCGCCACCGGCGCAGTGGAGATGAACGGTCAGGACGTGCTGGAAGAGACGGGCATCGGCCTCGACCTGGGCGCGAATCTCGAGCCCTCCGCCCTGCCGGGACTCTCCCTGACCGTCGTCTGGAACAACTTCATCGAGCCGAGCAACCGGATCAACGCCTCGGTTCCCTTCTCGCTGACCCGGGAAGGCGTGAAGCCCTTCTCCCGGTCGCTCGACCTCGGCGCGGCCTACCGGCTCGGACCCATCACCGGAGCCTTCGACCTGATCGACGTGTTCAGCGAGGCGGGCCCCAGGGACGTCCGGATCGGAGGCGAGGCGGCGCTGGGCCGTCTGCTGGCGGTCCGGACGGGCTGGTCGTCACTCTTCGGTCCGACGATCGGCGCCGGGATCGGCGGATTCAACATCTCCTACGCCCAGCGCCTGCCCCTCCAGGCGGGCTACGCGATCCGGTTCTAGAGCGAACTCGCACCCCCAGGTCACTTCCGTCTGCATGACAGGGGTGCCCTGGCCTGTGGACGGACCTCCGGTCCGGATCGGCGTCGCAGGCCAGGTGTAGGTGGCGGCCGTCAAAAGGATCAAAAGGAACCCGGCTCCGCCTCGGATCCGTATAGGCGTGACCAGGCCCGAGGCGATCAGCCCTTCGGGAACGATCCTTCCGACTCCGCCACCAGGTAGCGGGCCGTCATCTGGACGGAATGCTTCTCGAACAGGTCGCCCATGACCCGGATCAGGCTGCTGTGGACCACGAGCATCTCCACGATCGGGGCGACCAGGGCGAACGGGATCACCCGGGCGACATGCTCGCTGACCAGCTTGATCAGGTGGATGAGCAGCAGCATGATGGGCACCGTGATGAGCAGGAAGAGCAGGGTCCACTTGAACCCTTCCAGCTGGAGCGGCAGGAGGTCGCGCTCCAGGGCCAGAAACCGGCCGAACGGGCTGGGCGAACGCACCAGGTACATGCGGCGGTGGGCGGCATACCAGATGACCTGGAACCCGATCGTGCCGAAGATGTTCGCGAACAACAGTCCGATCAGGAAGCCTTCGGTGGGGTTGCCGGACGAGTATTGAAACACGGTTCCGAGCACCGGACCGAAGATCCCAAACACGCCGGAGAGGATGAAGGTGGCAAAGAGCCGGCCGCGGAAGGCGTTGGCGAGCTTCTCCGGCTCATCCCGCATCCGGTCCAGGTTCATGTTCGCCAGGGCGAGGCGGGCGCTGCGGACGTCTTCACAGATCCGGCGCCAGTGGTAACTGGGCCGGAGGAACTGGCGAATGTAGGCCAATACCGAAGCCGGGCCCCGTTCCTGCGGTCTGCCTGTGGGCGGGCCCTGCTCCTCCATCTGCCATGTCTTCGCCTCCAAAACTGCCCCCGGGTGGAGGCGAGGCGAAGGCTCAGTTTACATCACGGTCCGGCCGAGGATAGGTTGCGATCGGCTCCGGTCCCGAGGTGGGGCGACTCTCCCGCGCCGGGTCGTGCAGAATGAAAGGTCACGGAGATGGATGCCGACAAGCTGTTCGACACAATGGCCCAGCTTGGAGCTCTGATCCACGGGTCGCCGAGGGATTCCCAGTCGAGCCAAGGGACGGACACATGGAGCCCCCGACTCGACCTTCTGGAAGCCGAGGCGGCCTACGTCGTCCGGGTCGAAATCGCCGGGGTGCCGCCCAGCCGACTCTCCCTGACGTATGAAGGAAGGCTGAACCGGCTGACCATCCGAGGCGAACGGGAAGAGGCCCCCCGCGCCGACACCCGAACCGTGCCCCATCGTCTGGAGATCGAGTACGGCGGCTTCGTCCGGCACCTCGACCTCCCCGGCGACCCGGTGGACCTGCAGGGAGCCTGCAGCCGGCTGAGCCAGGGAATGCTGACCCTGGTCCTGCCCAAGATCCGAGAGGAGCAGGTCACGGTCATCATCAGCGAGACGATTTCAATCACCACCAAGCCATGACGGACATCAAAGTCGACATCCTGGAAGAGGCGGCCGCCGACGCGGTGGCCGTCGTCGAGGCGGAAGAATCACGCCGGGAGGAGGAAGCGCCTCTGCCGGAGACCCTGCGCCTGCTTCCTCTCCGAGACTCCGTCATCTTCCCCACCCTCATCGCCCCCCTCTCGGTCGGGCGGGAGGCCGGCAAGCGGCTGCTGGATGACGCCGTCGATTCCGGCCAGCGGATCATCGGAGTCGTGACCCAGCGGCAGGCGGGCGAAGAAGAGCCCGGGTTCGACGACGTCTACCCGATCGGCTGCGCCGTCCATATCCGGACCCTGATGAAGGGCGACGACGTGGTCCGACTGCTGGTGCAGGGCGTCCGCCGATTCCGGATCGTCGAACAGATTCAGACCTCTCCCTACCTGACCGCCCGAGTGGAGCCGATCCTTCCTTCCCCGGACGAAGAGGGTACTGACGAGGCGATCGAAGCGCTCAAGCGGTCGATCATCGGGCTGTTCGACCAGGCCGTCTCCCTGGCGCCCAACCTCCCCGAGGAGCTGCGAGCCCTCACCGCCAACGTGCAGGAGGCGACCGTCCTGGCCGACCTGATCGCCGCCCACATGCCCTTCAGCACCGACCAGAAGCAGGAGCTGCTGGGCATGGGAGACACCCTGCCGCGCCTCCGCCGACTGGTCGAGATGCTTGGCCGCGAGGTGCGGGTCCTGGAGCTGACCAGCAAGGTGACCAGCGAGGTCTCGGCCGAGCTGAGCCGGAGCCAGCGCGAGCATTTTCTCCGCGAACAGCTCAAGGCGATCCAGCGTGAACTGGGAGATGAGGACGGGTTCGGCGAGGACATCGCGGACCTGGAATCCAAGCTGGACGACGCCAACCTGCCGGAAGAGGCCCGGGCGGCCGCCGACCGCGAACTGAGCCGCCTGATGCGGATCAACCCAGGCTCGCCCGAATACACCGTCTGCCGAACCTATCTGGAGACCCTGGCCGCCCTGCCTTGGGATCACAAGTCGCAGGACAACCTGAACCTGGAACACGCCCGGGCGATCCTGGACGAGGACCACTTTGGCCTGGACAAGGTCAAGGACCGGATCATCGAGTTTCTTGCGGTCCAGCAGCTGAAGAGCTCCGACGAAATGCGCCAGCCGATCCTCTGCTTCTACGGCCCGCCCGGAGTCGGCAAGACCTCGCTCGGCCGGTCGATTTCGCGGGCGATGGAGCGCGAGTTCGTGCGGCTCAGCCTGGGAGGCGTCCGCGACGAGGCCGAAATCCGCGGCCATCGGCGAACCTATATCGGAAGCCTGCCCGGCCAGGTGATCCAGGGGATCCGCCGCGCCGGGACCTCGAATCCGGTCTTCGTTCTGGACGAGGTGGACAAGCTGGGCAACGACTTCCGGGGCGATCCGGCCTCGGCTCTGCTGGAGGTCCTGGATCCGGAGCAGAATTCCACCTTCCGCGACCACTACCTGGACGTTCCCTTCGACCTCTCCACCGTCCTCTTCATCGCCACGGCGAACCGGCTCGACACGATCCCTCCCGCCCTGCGCGACCGGATGGAGATCATCGAGCTGGGCGGGTACACCGAACAGGAAAAGGTCGAGATCGCCATGCGGCACCTGAATGGGCGGCAGATGACGGACCACGGCCTGGTCGGGCGAGGCGTCCGAATTCAGCCCGATGCCATCCGCTTGATCGCCCGGCACTACACCCGCGAGGCCGGCGTCCGAAACCTGAATCGAGAGATCGGGTCGGTGCTCCGCAAGGCGGCGATCAAGTACGCCACCGGCTTCACCGGCCGGCTGACCGTGAGCCAGAAGTTCGTCAAGGAGGCCCTTGGAGCGCCCCGGTACCTGCACGACCGAGTGACCCAGCGGCCCCCGACCCCCGGCGTCGCCGTCGGGCTCGCCTGGACCCCGGTCGGAGGCGACGTCCTCTTCATCGAGACGGTCAAGATGCCCGGCAAAGGCGGCCTCGTCGTCACCGGACAGCTGGGCGACGTGATGAAGGAATCGGCCACGGCGGCGCTCAGCTGGGTGCGGAGCCAGGCCGAGTCGCTGAAGATCGATCCCGAGCTCTTCGAGAAGAGTTCGATCCACATCCACGTCCCCCAGGGAGCGGTGCCGAAGGACGGCCCCAGCGCCGGCATCACGATGGTGACCGCACTGGTGAGCCTCCTGACCGGGCGAACCGTCAAGTCGCGCCTGGCGATGACTGGAGAGGTGACTCTGACGGGTCAGGTCTCGGCCATCGGCGGGGTGAAGGAGAAGGTCCTCGCCGCCCATCGTGCCGGGGTGGACACGGTGATCCTCCCCGAAGAGAACCGCAAGGACTACATGGAAGAGGTTCCGGCCGAGATTCGGGCCGAACTCAAGGTCCACTACGTCAACGATGTCGGTCGGGTGCTCCGGCTGGCCCTGGAAGGCTGACTCAGCCCCGACTCTGGCGAGAGTGCGTTCACGCTTGCGGGTCGCTCTTGCCGGGCCGACTGCGGCCGCCTCGACTCGCCTGCCTTGAGCCCGATCCACAGTCTGCCTCTCAGAAAGCGACCTCGCCCTGCCGTCCATCTGGACGTGCAGGGCGAGGATGAAGGGGAGCCCAGAGGCCGCCGACTCAGTTCTGGGTCTTGTCGATGATGTCCTTGGCGATGCTCGGCGGGACCTCTTCGTAGTGCGAGGGGGTCACGTTGGGGGTCGCTCGACCCTGGGTCAGCGACCGCAGGGTGGTGACGTAGCCGAACATCTCGCCGAGCGGCACATGGCTGTTCACCACGGTGACGCCGCCGGGAGCGGTCTCCATCGATTCGATCCGGCCGCGGCGGCCGTTCAGGTCGCCGACCACGTCGCCGACGTTGGTGTCGGGAGTGGTGACTTCGACGTGCATGATCGGCTCCTTCAGGACCGGGCGGGCCTTCTTCATCGCTTCCTTGAATCCGAGGATTCCGGCCTGCTTGAAGGCGTTTTCGTTCGAGTCGACGTCGTGGTAGCTGCCGTCGACGACCGCCACCTTCACGTCCACGACCGGGTAGCCGGCGAGGACGCCGCTGCCGAGAGCCTCGCGGACTCCCTTTTCAATCGCGGGGATGTACTCCTTGGGAATGACGCCGCCGACGACCTTGTTCTCGAAGATGAATCCCTGTCCGACCTCCAGCGGTTCGATGACCAGGTGGCAGACGCCGTACTGGCCCGAGCCGCCCGTCTGGCGGACGAATCGCCCCTCGGCCTTGGCCTCGGCGGTGACCGTCTCGCGGTAGGCGACCTGCGGCCGGCCCTGGTTCGCCTGGACGCCGAACTCGCGGTTCAGTCGGTCCACGATGATCTCCAGGTGGAGCTCGCCCATGCCGCTGATGATCGTCTGACCGCTCTCGGGGTCGGTCATCACGCGGAAGGTCGGGTCCTCTTCGGCCAGCTTCTGCAGGCTGGTGCCCAGCTTCTCCTGGTCGGCTCGGCTCTTCGGCTCGATGGCGATCTGGATGACGGGCTCGGGGAACTTGATCGACTCAAGGACGACCGGGTGCTGCGGGTCGCAGATCGTCATGCCGGTGCGGACATCGTCCAGGCCGATGACGCCCACGATCTCGCCGGCGTAGGTTTCGTCCAGGTCCTT
>JAKRSE010000310.1 GCA_022402505.1 Fimbriimonadaceae bacterium
GAGATCCTCGATCTGTGAGCGGCCTCGTCCTCCACAGCCTGACCGGGCCGGATGATCCGTTCACTGGGCCCGCTCTCGACCTGCTGGAAGAGCTCTTCCCCATCGAAGAGCGAGGCTGTCGGGCCGATCTGGTGGAGCAGCTGGACCAGGTTCGGACCCTGGCGGCGGTCGATGCGGGCCAGGTGGTCGGCGTGGTGCGAGGCGTGGCCTTTCCCGATCAGGGTTTCGGCTGGATCATCCACATCGGCCTCGCAGACTGGATGCGGGGGCGCGGCGCGGGGGCCTGGCTGCTTCAGAAGGGGATCGACTGGCTGGCCGGGGAGTGCCAGAACTATCAGGGCACGGTGCTGGAGGTGGAGCGCGAAGACCTTGCCCAAGGGCCGAGCGACGCGCTGGTCCGGACGGGTCGAATCGCCTTCTTCACTCGGTTCGGGGCTCGGCTGGTGACGGCGAAATACACCCAGCCGCCCGCCGGCGCGGGCCTGCCCTGCGTGCCGATGAACCTGTTCTGGCTCCCCCGCGACCCCTCGGTGAGTGCGCCGGATCGGCTCGTCGAGCGATTCTATGCCGCCGCCTTCGGGCTCGAAGAGAGCCACGAATGGGTCCGGACTGCGGTGGCGTAAGGGTCGTCGCCGGCAGCCGGTAGCGGCATGCCCGACCTTGCCGGCAGGAGGGGCCAGACAATCACGGCGAGCCGCCTCTTTGCTGAAGCAGACGGGTCCGGGCTCTGGCCCCTAGGTTGGAGCTGGCCTTGGACCTTCGAATTCGTAGGGAGTCTGCCTTCGGCGAACCACCTCATCCTCGGCAAGGCAGGGAGGCCCGATGTCTTCGTCTGCTTCCGGATTGACTCGTCAGTCTCCGGCAGAGGTTGCCAAGAGGGCCTGGCTCATCGTTCTTCCGCCGCGACCCGCCTCAGGCTCACTGCGCCCTCCATGCCTCGGGGGTCGCGGTAGTCGAGGGTGCCGTCGGGCTTCTTTTCCAGGACGAGGTCGAGGGCTTCGCGGGCGATGTTGGCGTCCTCTTCGATCGGGCGGCCAAGGCGGGTGGTTTCGCGAAGGTAGGCGAGGTCGGCGGCGAACCGCCCCTTCCCAGCCGAGCTGATTCCGGCCTCGATCTTCTCGAACCCGCCGTCGGCGTGGATGATGATGCGGACGGCCCGGAGCGAGCGGGCGATGTCGTCGTTCTTCTCCGGGGTCACCAGGTCGCGGCGTTCGCCGACCCAGGTTCCCTCCCAGCCGGCCGGAATCCCCCCGCAGCCGGCCAGAACCAACGCCAGAGCCAAGGCCCCCGCAACTCGCAGCCCGAATGCCATCATCCTCATCATGCCCGCCCTTTCTCCGCAGGTGTACCGGTCGATGGGCCTCACCGATGAGGAATACGCGATGATCCTCGAACTCGTCGGTCGAGACCTGACCCTCACCGAGTGCGGCATGTTCGCGGTGATGTGGAGCGAGCACTGCGGCTACAAGCATTCCCGCCCGGTGCTGGCCTACTTCAAGCGGTACAAGGAGGCTTTGGAAGGAGCGGGGTTCGAGAATGCCGGGGTCGTGCCCATCGGCGACAACCTGGGCATCGCCATGAAGGTCGAGAGCCACAACCACCCCAGCGCGGTGGAGCCCTACCAGGGCGCGGCGACCGGAGTCGGCGGCATCATCCGCGACATCTTCACGATGGGAGCCCGGCCGATCGCCGCGCTGAACTCGCTGCGGTTCGGCCCGATCCGCGACGGCGAGGGCCCGGCGGACCAGGTGGCCCGGAGCCGTCGCATCTTCGAAGGAGTCGTCGCCGGGATCGCCGGTTACGGCAACTGCGTCGGGGTTCCGACGGTGGCGGGCGAGGTCTCCTTCCACCCCCGCTACGCCGGCAATCCGCTGGTGAACGCCATGTGCGTCGGCATCGTGGAGCTGGACAAGATCACGACCGCCGCCGCCGCGGGTCCGGGCAATCCGGTCATCTATCTGGGCAGCCCGACGGGCAAGGACGGCATCCACGGCGCGACCTTCGCCAGCGAGGACCTGGATGAAGAGGGCGGCGCGGACAAGCGGCCGAATGTCCAGATCGGGGACCCCTTCGCCGAGAAGGTCCTCATCGAGGCGACTCTGGAAGCGCTGGAGACCGGAGCCATCGTCGCCATTCAGGACATGGGAGCGGCCGGTCTGACCTGCAGCACCATCGAAATGAGCGGCAAGTCGGACTGCGGCATGGAGGTCGATCTCGACCTGGTCCCCGCCCGGGAGCCGAACATGAGCGCCTATGAGCTGATGCTCAGCGAGAGTCAGGAGCGGATGCTCTGCGTCGCCGCGAAGGGTCGCGAGAACGAGGTGATCGAGGTCTTCCGCAAGTGGGGGGCCCCGGCCGCCGTGATCGGACACGTCACCGACGACGGCATCGTCACCGTCCGTCGGTACGGGAAGATCGAGGCCCAGCTGAGGGCCAAGCACCTCACCGACACCTGTCCGACCTACTCCATTCCTTTCGAAGAGCCGCCGGAAGCCGAACAGAACCGACGTTGGACCCCCGCAGAATTGCCTGATCTTTCGATCACTTTGGAGGAGGCTGCCATGCGCCTTCTCGCCTCTCCAAGTATAGCATCAAAGGAATGGGTGTACCGACAGTATGATCAGCAGGTCCAGACCCAGACAGCCCTTCTCCCGGGGGTTGGCGACGCCGCGGTCTTGGCCCCGCGCGGAACCCGGAAGGGGCTCGCCTTCAAGATCGACGGCAACGGATTCTGGACCCAGCAGGATCCCTATGCGGGCGGCGTTCTGGCGGTGTGCGAGGCGGCGCGGAACGTCGCCTGCACCGGGGCGATGCCGGCGGCCGTGACCGACGGACTCAACTTCGGCAACCCGACCCAGGCCAAAGTCGCCTGGCAGTTCGACCGGGCCGTGAAGGGGATCGCCGACGCGGCCGAGGCGCTGGAAACCCCGGTCATCAGCGGAAACGTGAGCTTTTACAACCAGAGCGGGCTCGGCGAGATCCTTCCCACTCCCATGATCGGCATGATGGGGATCCTGGAGAATGCCGGAGATCGGATCGGCATGGGCCTTCCCCAAAGCCAGGCGGAGATCGTGGCCGTGTGGCCGACCGGGCTCGATTTCCGGGGTCAGCAGGGCCTGGGAGCCTCCGCCTTTGTGGCCGAGATTCACGGGCAGGAGGCGGGGGTTCCGATCCTGCCCGATCTGGCCGGAGAACGGAAGATCCACCGGTTTCTTTCAACCGCAGTGCATGCAGGATTGCCGGCTTGTGCGCACGATGTCAGCGAGGGTGGCACGGTTATTGCCCTTGCGGAGATGTGCATGACGGGTCAAACCGGATGCAGGGTTCAGATTGACGGATCCTCCTTCCGATTTGCCGAGCGTGACGACGCTGCCCTCTTCGGTGAGGTGCCGGGTCTGGTTCTGGTTGCGGTGGACGCTTCCAGGTTGCCGGAACTCCGGGCCATAATTGAAGAAGGGCTCGAGATGGAAGTGATCGGCCGGACGACTCCGGACGACCCGACGCTTCTGATCGAGCGGGGGGGCAGGCCGTTGTTCGCAAGGCCGATCGCGGAGATGGAAAAGGCGTACAGGCGGACGCTCCCCGAGATCATGAACCGGACCGCCGGGTCCCCCGCTGCAGACTGACGGGTTGACCTCATCGGGCAAGCAAAAGGAAATCGGAGCGACATCATTTCTATGAAATCACAGCAGTTTCTGTCCCTGGCCTTCGGAGCGGTGCTCGGCCTGAGCCTGGCCCCCTCGGCGTTCGCTCAGGACGCTTCGGCCGCGGCAAGTCCGGCCCTGACCATGGAGCGGGTGGCGGTCCAGCCGACGGGTGGGAATGCCGCCGAGTCCCTTGACGATCGCCCGGTTGATGCCCGGACCCAAAACGAGGTCAAGAGCTTCCTCGACCGCTACTCGGCCGCCCAGACCGACGACCAGAAGGCTCTGGTTCGTGGCGAAGGAATCCGCCGGCTGGAGACCCTCCTGGCCGACCACGGCAACAACCTCTCGCTCCGGTCCCTGCTCAGCTTCTTCTACATCCAGGCGGGCCAGGCCTCTCAGGCCGTCGCCCTGCTGGAGAGCATCGACGGTCGCAGCCGGATCGAGGCCACCAATCGCGCCAATCTTCAGAACCTGGCCCTGGCCTACTACCTGACCCGGGACTGGTCCTCGGCGGCTGCCGCCTATGATCGGCTGGCCGGCAGCGGCCCCCTCGACGTGCCGGCCGCCCGGTTCGCGGGTTCGGCCCATCTGCTCGCCGGCTCGTCGGCCCAGGCGATTCCCTACCTGGAGACCGTGCGCGGCTCCGTTCAGGGCGCCGAGCTGAAGTCGGTCCTGAAGGACCTCGGCCTGGCCTACATTCGGGCCGACCGGACCCAGGAGGCTCTGGCCGTCTACGAGCGGCTGACCGCCGACGGAGACGCCGAACCCGAAGTTCTGAGCTGGATGGGCTACGGCTATCTGCGAGCCCGGAGCTTCGGTCAGGCGATCGAGGTTCTGGAACGGGCCCGCAAGGCCTCCCCCCGAGATCAGGCCGTCCTGAACAACCTCGCCAACGCCTACACCGGCCGCGACGAGGCGGGCGACAAGGACAAGGCGGTAGCGCTCTACCAGGAGCTCGGCCGGCTCGTCCCCGCCAGCCCGACCCCCAGCTACAACATCGGCGTCCTTCGGATGATGGACGGCCGCTACGAGGAGGCGGTGACCGCCTATCGCAACGCCGTCCGCCTGGGAGCGGGCAATCCCGCCTCCACCCGCTTCGCGCTGAACAATCTGGGCTTCTGCCTGGAGAAGCTCGGCCGACATGCGGAATCGGCGGAAGCCTATGCCCAGGCCAGCGACCTGGAGCCCGGCAACGGCACGTTTGCCCGGAACGCCGGACTCGCCTTCACCCGAGCCTCCCAGGCCGCCGCCTCGGCCGATGACCGAAGCCGCCTGAGCAGCCGCGCCGCCGTCTACCTGAAGCGGGCCAAGGATGCGGGCATGGAAATCGCCGGTTCCGACGCGGGCAACGCCCAGGCGCTGGTGGAAGCCGGCCGGCTAGACGAAGCCAAGAAGATGCTGGAGCAGGCCGTGGAGGTCAACCCCAACGACCCGAATCTCTGGTTCAACCTGGGAGTCGTGAACGGTCGGCTGGAAGACCGGGCCGGAGCCGAGAAGGCCTACCGAGAGGTTCTGCGCATTCGACCGGATGACGGAGACGCTCTCAAGAACCTGGGCATCGTCCTGATCGACTCAGGCCGGACCGCCGAGGCGATCGAGACCCTGCAGAAGATGGTCGGAGCCTATCCGGCCAGCCTGGACGGCCGAATGGCTCTGGCGAGCGCCTACCTGAAGGCCGACCGCCTGGCCGAGGCGGTGGAAGAGTGGCGCGGCGTGGTCCGCCGCGATCCCAGCCGAGTCGATGCCCGGCTGAGCCTGGCCGACGGCCTCTGGAATCTCGGAATGGCCCGCGACGCCCGGTTCCACTACGCGACCGTTCTGCAGACCCAGGCAGGCAACGCCCGAGCCCTGAACGGAATGGGCCTGTGGCATCTGCTGCAGTCCGACGCGACCCAGGCCGAGCGGAACTTCCGCCGAGCCGTGGAATCCGACCCCGGGTACCTGCCGGCCTACAACAATCTGGCGGTCGCCCTGGAGCGGCTGAACCGAAAGCCGGAAGCGATTCTGATCCTGCGAAAGGCTCTGGACCGCGACCCGAACTTCGAGCAGGCCAGGACCAATCTCGAACGGCTGCAAAGTCCTGCCAACATGCAGTCGTGACCGCGGGATTCCTGGTCAATCTGCACCGACCCGACGCCGTGGAGGCAGCCCGCAAGGCTGCCTCCCGGCTCGCTGATTTAGGCCACCAGACCGGCGCGGATGCCGAGTCGGCCCAGGCTCTCGGCCTCCCCGCCCTCGCGATCGACTCGCTGACCGCCGATGACCTGATCCTCTCCTTCGGCGGAGACGGCACGCTCCTGAGGGCGGCCCACCTGGGCTCGGTCACCGGGGTCCCCATCCTCGCCGTCTATTTCGGCTCCTTCGGCTTCGTCACCCCTTGCGGCCCGGAAGACATGGAGGAGGCTCTGACCGGCTTTCTGGCCGGCACGGCCGAGATCGAGGAGCGGATGATGGTGCGGACGCAGCTGATCCGAAGCGGCCGGATCGTCGCGGAACTCCACTCCCTGAACGAGGCGGTCCTCCAGCGGTCGGCCACGGCGCGGCTCTTGGTCTTCGAGGTGTCGGTGGAGGGGCGTCGGATCGCCCGCTACCCGGCCGACGGCGTGCTCGTATGCCCGCCTACCGGCTCCACCGCCTACTCCCTCTCCGCGGGCGGACCGATCGTGGAGCCCGCCATGCAGGCGCTCATCGTCACCCCGGTGATGCCCCACACTCTGGCGGCCCGGGCCGTGGTGCTTCGGCCGGAAACGATCATCGAAATCTCGGTGGAAAGCGACCGCGAAGGGCATGGGGGAGCGGTCTTGAGCTGCGATGGCATGAGCCGGCTGCACCTGCTCCACGGCGACCGGATTCAGGTCTCCCGCTCGCCCCGAGTCGTCCGGCTGATCCAGCCGAACCGGCCGGACTTTCTGGAGAAGCTCTCCTGGTATCTGGATGCCGTGGGCCGAGGAAGGCGCACCTCGTGACGGCCGTCGAACAGCTCGTCGTCGAGGACGTTTCCGTCCGGTACCGAACGCCCGCCGGCGACTTCTGGGCCGTACGCGAGGCAAGCCTCTCGGTTGCCCGAGGCCGAACTTTGGCCGTGGTCGGCGAGTCCGGCTCCGGCAAGACCACCCTCGCCCGGGCGATTCTGGGCCTGGTTCCCCTGGCCTCCGGCACGATCCGCCTGAACGACGGCCGTCCGGATCGGGCCGTGCCTGCCGAACGGATCGGGATGGTCTGGCAGGACCCCTTTGCCAGTCTGGACCCTCGCTGGACGGTGGAGCGGCTGATCGCCGAGCCCGGACAGATCGCGGGCCGGGCGGTGGATGTGGCGTCGGTGATGGAGGAGGTCGGCCTCGACGCGTCGCTCGCCCGCCGGCATCCCCACCACCTCTCCGGCGGACAGCGTCAGCGGATCGCCATCGGGAGAGCCCTGGCCCTGCGTCCTCCGCTTCTGATCTGCGACGAACCGACCGCCGCGCTGGACCTCAGCATCCAGGCCCAGATCTTGAACCTGTTGAAGGACATCCAGCGGTCCCACGGCTGCGCCTGCCTCTACATCAGCCACGACCTCCAGACAGTCCGGTTTCTGGCCGATGAGATCGTCGTCATGCGGGAAGGGCGGATTGTGGAGCGCGGGCCGACCGCCCGGATCTTCACAGACCCGCAGCACGAATACACGAGGCTTCTGCTCGCTTCGGCCCCGTCCCTTGAGACTTTGGGCCAAATCCCGGGACTTTGATCAGTTCTTAACAATCGACCTTCAACCTGCATCCACCGCAGGCATTGAGGCTCATGGAACGCGCACTGACCCGACTGGAACACGATGTCCGTTCCTTGATGACGGATGTTCTGGAGATGGGCGCGAATGTGGAGTCGATGTTCTCCCGAGCCTCCTTGGCCCTGGCGGCGGGCAACGTCCCCGGCGCGCAGCAGGTCATCGCCTCGGACGACGAGATCGACCAGGCCGAGCTGGAGATCGAGCGGCAGTGCATCATGCTCCTGGCTGAAGGGCCGCTGGGCAATGACCTCCGCCGCATCGAAGCCGCGCTGAAGATCGTGACCGATCTGGAACGGCTGGCGGACCTTGCCGTCGATCTGGCCCGGTCGGCGATCCGCCTGCAGAACTTTCCCGAGACCCGCGCCTTGGTCGATGTGACGACCCTCGCCTCCCGCCCCCCGCTGATGCTGCGCATCGCTCTGCGAGCCTGGTTCGAGGGAACGGCGGAAGGCCTCATGGACGTCGTTCGGCTGGAGGACGCCACGGACGAAGAGACCCTTGATGCGGTCGCTGGAATCCAGCGGCGGATGGGCGAGGGCGGCGAGGACCTGCAGGCCATGATCGAACTTCTCTTCGCCGTCCACCATGTCGAGCGGGCGGCCGACCTCGCCTTTGCGATCGCCGACCGGGTCTCCTTTGCCGAAACCGGCCGCCTGAAGAGCCTCCCCGGCAGCCTTCGCGGCGACCGAGAAGCGGGCTGAGCCGCCAGGTACCATCCGGCCTGGGATGGAAGACCTCAAGGAGCTTTGGGCCAAGCGCGAACTCCTTTGGGCCATGACGGAGCGCGAAGTCCGAATCCGCTACAAAAATTCCGCGCTCGGCTTCCTCTGGTCGCTGGCGATGCCCCTCGCCTTTGTCGTGGTGATGAAGCTAGTCTTTGAGCAGTTTCTGGGAAACCGCACGGACAACTACAGCGCCTACCTGCTGGCGGCCTACCTTCCCTTCCTCTTCATGAATTCAGGGCTGATGGATTCGGCCCAGTCGGTCCTGGCTTCGATTCAGGTCATCAAGAAAGTCCATTTTCCGCGCGAAATCCTGCCGTTATCCACGGTGTTTTCGAACTTCATCCACCTGCTGCTGTCGCTGGCGGTCTTCTTTGTGTTCATCTTCGGTGTCTGGGCGTGGAACGGCTTCGGCATCAGTCCATTCACCTGGAAGCTCCTCTTTCTGCCGATCCTTCTGCTGGTGACGCTGGCCTTCACCATCGGGCTGAGCCTGATCATCTCGTCGCTGAACGTGTTCTATGAAGATGTGAAGCACATGCTCGGGCTGCTGCTGTACCTGGTCTTCTTCCTGACCCCGATCATGTACTTCAGCGAGAACGTGTACCACCGGACCCTGGAGAGGCCGTGGCTGTTCTGGCTCTACCATCTGAACCCCTTCGCCTCGGCCGCGGTGCTGTTCCGGCGGACACTCCTCCCGACGATCGGCGTGGACGTGGGCGGAGAGACGCTGCAACCCATCCCCACCGCCGACATCGCCCTCCTCTTCGGGCTCTACTCCCTGATGGCGGCGCTGACCCTTTGGTTCGGCTGGATGCTGTTCCAGCGGCTGAAGTGGAGGTTTGTCGAGCGACCATGAACGAGCCGGCGATTCAGGTTTCGGGGCTGGCCAAGAGCTTTCGGCTGAGCCACCAAGGCAGCGGCTCGCTGAAGACGGCCCTCCTCTGGTGGAAGCGA
>JAKRSE010000311.1:0-6642 GCA_022402505.1 Fimbriimonadaceae bacterium
GCAGCCGATGGAACCGAGGGGCCGTCTGAGAAGGTGATTCGATTGAGCCGGACGGCCGCGGGCGCGTTTCATTCGGCGGCGATCCGCTCGCTGGACGGACTGACTCCAGACCGGGGCGTGATTTCCGATGCCAAGACGTTCGTCGGAAGCAGGCAGGGCGCCCTCACGGGCTCGATCTTCAGTCAGGTTCCGGTGGTCCTGGCCGAAGTGTTGACGATCACGCTGCCGGAAGACGAGAAGATCGCGGCGACCGAATCGGGACGAAAGCGGATCGCCGAAGCCGTCACGGCCGGAACGATGGCCGCCCTGGAAGCTCTCCAGGCCCATTCGGACTGAGGCCCTCGCTCGGCGGCCGGCTCAGGTCCAGCGGTAGAGTCCGGTCATGCAGCAGGTCGTCGACTTTCTGGAACTGGATCTTGCCTGGGGACGGGCGGTCGGCGACCCGTTTCGCAGCCTCCGGTCGGAGGCTCTGGTGCAGGGGCCGGAGGGTCGGGAATGCCGGGTCCGGGGGTTCATCGCGACCCAGGATGGAAGCGTCGTCCGGTTCCGCCTCCCGGTCCTGGAGCCGGGGGAGCATCGGTACGAGGTCTGGGCGGAGCTGGACGGCGAGCGGCGAACGGTCCAGGGCGGATTCCTGGGAGGCCTCAGCCATCCTGACGGAATTCTGCAGGCCGACGGCCGGGGATTCCGCTGGTCGCGCTCGGGCCGTCCCTTCTTCTGGAATTCGACGACCTGCTACCTGATGCCCGGTCTCTCGGACGAGGCCAGACTCTCGGCTTTGGACCGGCTCTCCGAACTGGAAATCAACCGAATCCGAGTCGCCTTCAGCCCGAGCCGGCAACTGGACGGCAGCCGTTGGGCCGAGCCCGCGGTGACCCCGGCGGCCGACTTCACCTTCCTCTATTCTCCGTTCCTCTGCGCCAGGCCGGAAGACGTCCGGAACCCGGGCTTCGACGTGACCCGGTTCAACCTGGACCATTGGCGGAGGTTCGACCGGCTGCTGGCCGAAGCGGGAGAGCGGGGGATCATCGTCCAGGTCATCTTCTTCCTGGATGCCCAGGAGGAGGGGAACTATCCCTTCGACCGGGCCCGCGTCGGAGACGATCCGGACGAGGATCGCTGCATCGAATCCATCGTGGCCTGGTACGGAGCCCGATGGAACGTCGAATGGTGCGTGACCAACGAGTGGGAGCTGTTCCGGCCGGATGAATGGGCCGACCTGACCGGCCCCAAGATCCGGGCCGCCGACCCTCTGGGCCACATGATCTCGGTCCACGGCCACGGGCGGTTTCCCTATCGGAGTTCCGACTGGTGCACCCACGCCCTCTTTCAGATCTGGGACTCGGACGGCGGCCGACCTTGGGCCGAGCGTTCGCTCCAGGAGCAGGCCGAGACGGGACGGATGATTCCCCAGGTGAATGAGGAGTTCGGCTACGAGGACCACTACCCCAAGTGGGGCGAAGACAGCCTGGAAGCGCCGGGCCGAAGCGCCGACACCCGCCTGCTCCTGGCGGCCGAGTGCGTCTTCGCCGGATGCTGGGCGACCACCGGAGAATGGACCGGCGGCGGCGCGGGAGGCTGGATCAACGGTTCCGGCGAGCGCGACGACCTCTTGATGGCGCATCGACGGCTGAAGTCGGTGCTGGAGGATACGGGCGACTTCTCCCGATTGGAACCGGGAGTCTCGCCGGATGGAACATGTCAGGTTCTGCGACGCGACGACCTCGTGCTCGTCCTGGTCCCGGAAGGAACCCCCGAACCCAGCCTCGATCTCGGGGATTCCTGGAGCCCGTGGTGGGTCAGTCTGACGGCCGACGCGGCGGGAGCTTCGCCGCAGATCCCTGGACATCGGATTGGGATTTGGCGGCCCAGGTGATCCAGCGCGCCTGTCCAGTCGGCATATCGACAGACTGCACCTGAAACAGGCTGGATAAAATATGTGTCGTGCGTTCACGCCTGATCTGCCTCATCGGGTTTGCATTCATTGGCGCAACGGCCGCTTCGCCGCAGATTCGAGTGCCTTTGGACGTCTTGCTTCCCGGGAAGTACGAGTACCGGGTGCTGACGCAGGCATCACACCGGATCATATTCGACCGAACGCTTCCTCCGGTTCTGGAGAAGCGGCTTCCCGAGCTGAAGGGTCTGGCTAAGGTTCCGGATCTGGTCGAGACCAGGGAGCAGATCAGAGACGGAAAGATGACCGTCACGATCGCGCCTGATGTCTTCGTTCCCCAGAGCCGCGGGAGATGGACCCATACCCTGTCCGATTCGGTCCCGCATGCTCGGCAGGCGGAGGGGACCTGGACGGAAAGTCCGACGCTCAGGACGGTGGAAGGGCTCGGCGCGAAGAGGTCCGAAATCCTGTCGCCGGCGCCTCCTCGGACCAGACGGCTTCCATTCACGCTGTCGATGTCAAGCGAGGATGTGCTGTCTCCAACCCACTCCCCTGATCAGACCGGCCTCTTTCAATACGTCAAGCCACGGTTGCGCCGACTGCGCATTTTTGGAGGGTGGAACGGCGTGGATTGGGGGCCCGAGGCGGTGGAGGTGGATCAGCTTGTGTTCTTTTCCACCCCGGTCGGCATGCCGATGGCCTCATGGAAGGTGACCGCAAGGCAGGTTGGCAACCGGATCACGGTGACGGCACGGCTGGCGGAGGATCGGAAAGCCGAGATCTTTGAGGGCTCCTGGAAGGCAGGAATCGACCTGTTGCCGTTTCGGGCTACGGACGCCTTTCTTCGCCGTCTGGACCGGGTCGTCACTGATGCCACTTGGGAGGAGACTTGGGATGCCCGGCGTCGAATCCTGTTGTCCCGACACGGGACACTGAAGATCGAGCACCACCTCAGCTCCAGCACGGCGGTGGACCTCGACACGGTGATCCGGCCCGAGACTGAATACAAGCACCGGGAGGTCTGGACTGAGGAGTTCGAGCAGGCCCTCGTTTCGGCGGAGACGAACTCGCTTCTCGACGCGGCCCGACCGATTCCGGGACCCCTGGGTGCGGACCAGGCCTATGCCCTGGCGGTCCTCGCCCAGCTCTCCTACCACTTCTGCCTGGATCAAGAACACGCGCTCAACTGGGTCCGAAACTCTCCCGGAGAGCTTCTCACAGACCAATATGAGAGCTCGGCCGGGCTTCTTGGGACGTTCTTGATGCACGAAGGAGCCATCGGGACGGCGTATGTCAGCGGCCTTCACGCCGTGGCTCGAAATGTCCTCCCACCCGATGCAGTTTCGAACGGCGACGCCATCGTGGTGAACTTTCCGGAGGCCATCGTCGTTGCCTTCCGCGGGACCGAGAGTCCATTCACCCTCAACACTCTGGATGATTGGCTGACCAACTTGGCGACCGAACTGGAGGATCCGTTCTGGCTCGAACTCCGTGAGGGGCAGGGCCAGGACGCCCTGCGGCCAAGGGCCGCCGGGGGATTCATCAGGGCGCTTCGCGGCTTTGAACTGACTCTGCCTGAAGTGCTTCGCAACTATGGCGCTCCAGGCAAGCCGATTTTGCTGACCGGACACAGCCAGGGCGGGGCCTTGGCTTCGCTTGCCGCACCCTGGCTCGTCTCGCTGGGGTTCAAGGTTGATGGCCTGGCGACCTTCGGAGCGCCACGACCAGGAAACCGTGAGATGGCGCGTCTGATCGAGCAGTCGGTGCCGGCGGGCCGTGGGCAGAGGTTCCGGGAGAACGCCGACCCCGTGACTCTCGTGCCCTTTTCGGGAGTCGGGGCCATGGGAGACGCGGGTCTGGTCGATGTTCGGCATCTTGGCCGATCCATCTGGGAGGGCAAGGCGTGGACGCATCCCTTTCCTCAGACGGTGCTTTGGCACGATCAACCCGGACTTTCGGAGACGCGAGCCTCGGAGGCGGCATCGGGGCCAAGTGACGTCTCTGGGGTCACGGCCGTTTCGGCCCACGGCATGCAGATGTACGTGGACACCGTTTATGCCTGGAGCAGGCGGAACGGCGGTCGGCTGGAGCGCCGCCCCAGATTCCCCTAGGATCTACTCGACCGCCCAGGTCGATTCGACGGCGACGTTGGTCCGGAGGGTTGCGACCACGCTGCAGTACTTGGTGTCGCTGAGCTCGACCGCTCGGGAGACCGCGTTCTCGTCCAGGCCGTCGCCGCTGACGATGTGGCGGATCTTCATGCCGGTGATCGGGCGGGGCCAGACGCCTTCGGGGCCGCGCTCGTAGGTCACCTCGATCCGGTAGGCGGTCACCTTCTGCTTCTTCTTTTCCAGGATGCTGAGCACGTCGATCGCGCTGCAGGCGGCGGCGGACGAGAGGAGCGCCTCGAAGGGGGTCGGACCCGCGCCGACGCCGCCGTGGTCGGGGTGGGAATCCATCATGAACGGAGCCCCCGAAGGCACCGCCGCCTCAAACCTGTAGCCGTCGCGCCAATCGATCCGGATCGTTTCCATCAAGTCTCTGGGAGTGCAGAGCCGGCCGAAAGGATTCCCCAGACCCGGGCCGAAGGGCTAAAATCGGCCCGTGGTCCTGGTGATCGACAACTACGACAGCTTCACCTACAATCTGGTGCAGTACCTGGGCGACCTCCGCGTGGAGCCTGTCGTTCACCGAAACGATGAGATCACCGTGCCGCAGATCGAAGGGCTGGACCCCGAGGCGATCGTCCTTTCACCCGGGCCCTGCACCCCCCACGAATCCGGGGTCTGCCTGGACATTCTGCAGGCGGCGATGCACGGCACGGGCCGACTGCGCCGGACGCCGATTCTGGGCGTCTGCCTCGGTCACCAGGCGATCGGCCTGGTCGCGGGCGGGACGGTCGGCCGGGCCAAGACGATCATGCACGGCAAGACGAGCATGGTCCAGCACGACGGCCGAGGGGTCTTCGCCGGGCTGGAGAACCCGATTCGAGTCACCCGGTACCACTCGCTGGCGGTCTACGAGGAGGGACTGCCGGACTGTCTGGAGATCACGTCTCGAAGCCTGGACGACGACGACGTCATGGGACTGCGGCATCGGGATCGGCCCATCGAAGGAGTCCAGTTCCACCCCGAATCGATCCTCACCGACCACGGCCTGCGGATGATCGCGAACTTCCTGGGTCAGGAGCATGGAGCGACCGGTCGGGCTTGAGTGTCTCTGGATCTATTGTAACATGTGAGATGTGAGCGGAGGTCGGCGGGTGCGCGCGGGCGTGAGCCTGGCCGAGGTGATTCTGGTCTGCGGAATCCTGCTCCTCCTCGCCGGTCTCATGTCGCCGGTCGCCCAAAAGGCAGTGATCTCGGCGAAGGAGGCGGTCAGCAAGTCGAACATGAGACAGCTGCATGTCGCGACCGAGCTCTACCGGGCGGATTGGGGCGAGGGCGCCCTCTACGGGAAGGCGGAAGACATGGGGTTGCCGGGAACGATGTTCGCCATCGACTCTCTTCCAGTCTTGCTCGAACTTCGACCACCGCTGGCGCCCCATCCCATGCAGGATATGCTGGGCGGTGTCTATCATGTTCACTTTGCGGCTTCGGCCTTGGACAACCGCAGCTTGAAGTGGGAGGACTACTCCCAGGAGATGCAGGGCAGATCGGTGCTCTACATCGACCCCTTCTTCACCCCGGCGGACCGCGACCCTCTGAGTCCATTGAACACGGTCACGCTCTGGGCCATCGACCTCAACGGCTCCATCATCCGGAGAGAAGGCAGGGGAGAATGGCAGGAAAGATCCTGGTGGCTGGAAGCCGACTGATGTCATCGCCTGCCCCCTGAGCATCCGAGTTGAAGCGAATTGAAGTTCCCCAGGAAAACCATCATGATCCCGCCGCACAAGTCGTTCAAGGTCAGCCTGCCCCGCCGGCTTCTAGGGCGGCCTTCCTCGTGCCACTCTGACGGCGATTGCAGACCATGAACTCTCAGATGCGAGCGTCATCCCCGGGCCGTCCAGGGCTCGCAGCCAACCCCTGGCTGAAGGCGGTTCTGGGGGTTCTCATGGCGGCGACCGGAGTCTGGTTGCTGCTGCCTCGGCCCCCAACGTCGATGCTCGCCCATGCAGAGCGGCTGCGGGACTCGATCCTTCGCGGAGATGCCGACGCGATTGCCGGAGCGGTCTTGCCCGCCGATCTTGAGCGGAACGGACTCACGAAGTCCGAAGTCCGGGACATCATTCGGCGACGGGTTTTGGGGCCGCTGTCCGAATGGAAGTCCGCGCCGCCGCCAGGAGGGAAGGCGACCCGGGCCGGCGATGCAAAGATGGCCTACCTCGTGTTTCACCTTCAGGGGCCGAACGCCGCGAAGGGGGTGGGCTCCATCCAGGTGTTCAATGTGGATGGTGTCGGTCGGGTGCCGCTCCGACACCTCCTTGTTCTGGGAGTGACGGCAGCCTCAGGCTTTCACGATGCAGGCGAATTCGCGGCCCCGAACTATGTCTCCCTCCTGACGGATCGGCTTCGGGAAGTCGTGAAACAGGAAGGCCTGAAGGGACTGTTCGACCCCTCCTCCGGCGAATTCAAGACTTTCTGAGCGGGACTGCCCAAACCGGCACGAATCTTGATCCATCTCGTGCCAAGCGACTCAGGTCCCACGGTGCGGCCCTGGTCAAGATGCCGGTCTTCAAGCCTCTTTCTGCTTCGGCCCCTTCCCGGGGTCGGAGTCGGCACGATTTGTGCACCCCTTTCTCTCCC
>JAKRSE010000311.1:6652-8949 GCA_022402505.1 Fimbriimonadaceae bacterium
TCTCGCGTTCGTCCGCCCGATGGCCGGCGAACAAAGTGGGAAGAAACATGAAGCTCCGTACAACGGCCGCCCTGGTCCTGCCGATGGCCCTCTTGGGCACCGCTCAGGCCCAGCTCTTCGGCCAAGCCGACCCCTACAACGTCTTCGTCTTCGGCAACTTCAACTCCTGGAGCAGTGACACCGAGGGCAAGCTGGCGGCGGGCGGAAACGTCACGCTGGAGAACTACGACATCGGCCTGAAGAATCCTGGAGGGACCGCATTGGTCGTCGGCGGCAACTTCGGTCTGAAGAACGGCACGGTGCGCGGCAACGCCTTCGTCGGCGGCAGCAAGAACATTCTGAACGCCAACATTCAGAACGGCTGGACGAACACCAACCCGGTCAATTTCAGCTCCGCCCGAACCCAGCTGATGAACCTCTCCAGCCTTTGGGCGGCCCAGAACCCCAGCGGCCGAAGCTGGACCCAGTGGGGCACGGTCAACCTCTCCGGCACCAATTCAGGAGTCAACACCTTCCGGATCGCCTCCTCGATCTTCAACGGGGCGAACTCGGTCAACATCGACATTCCCACCGGCGCCACCGCCGTCATCACGGTGACGGGCAGCAGCGTGAATCTGCCCAACATCGGCTACAACCTCCGCGGCAGTCAGGACCCGAACGGGTTCCGCAACGTCGTCTGGAACATCAATCAGGCCACCGCAGTGAGCATGCAGGCGGGCCTGAACGGCACCCTCTTCGCTCCGAACGCCAACGTCACCGGGAACTGGGGCGTGGTTCAGGGCCAGCTCATCGCCAACAGCTTCAACGGGCCGACCCAGATCAACTGGGTGAAGTACAACCCGCCGCAGCAGCCGGTCCCCGAACCGATGACGATGACGCTGCTGGGCGGAGCGGCTGCCGCCTTCATCGCCCGGCGCCGACGCGCGGCCAGGAAGTGATGGACGCCCGGGCGGTTGGGATAAACTGGACGCTCACATGGCCCAGTTCTCCATCGCCACGGACTACCTGAAGCAGATCCTGGAAGACCTGATCCAGACGCCGAGTCCCACCGGCGACACGGATTGGGCGGTCAGCCTGGTTCAAAACGAACTGGCGGTCATGGGGGTCCCCTCGTCCAAGACGACGAAGGGGGCCCTGGTCGCTCAGTGGCCCGGCCTCCGCGACGATTCTCCCCGCGCCCTCAGCTGTCACCTCGACACCCTGGGCGCCGTGGTGGCTGAGGTCAAGTCGAACGGCCGGCTCCGCCTGAAGGCGCTGAACGGGGTCAACTGGCCGACGGTGGAGAGCGAAGGGGTCATGATCCAGACCCAGAGCGGCCGTCAGCTGAGAGGGAGCGTGGTTCTGGCCAACGGAGCCGCCCACGTCAACCCCGAAGCGGGTTCGGCCCCGCGAACCCCGGAAACCCTGGAGGTCCGGATCGACGAGATGACCTCCTCCAGCGTCGAGACCCGTCAGCTGGGCATCGAGGTCGGCGACTTCGTCTCGTTCGACCCGCGACTCGAGTTCGCCGAAAGCGGATTCATCCGGTCCCGGTTCCTGGACGACAAGGCCTGCGTGGCCGCGTGTCTTGCGGCCGTCAAGGCCCTCCGAGACCTGGATGTGACCCCGGCCCAGCGGACCTCCATCCTCTTCAGCGTTCATGAAGAGGTCGGACACGGCGGCATGGACGGGCTCCCCTCCGACCTGCAGGAGCTTCTCGTGCTCGACATGGCCTGTATCGGAACCGGGCAGAACAGCTCGGAGCTGAACTGCTCCATCTGTCTCGCCGATTCCGGCGGACCCTACAGCAAGGAGCTGAGCGACCGGGTGCGGGCCCTGGCGAACACCCAGGGCATCGTCCTGCGGCCGGACACCTATCCCCGCTACGGCTCGGATGGCGGGCCCTACTGGCGGGCCGGGGGCCAGGCCCAGGTCGCGCTCATCGGTCCGGGGGTGGACACCAGTCACGGGTACGAACGAACCCACATCGACGCGCTGGTCGACACCGCCACCCTCATCGCCGAATACCTCGTGGCCGAGTGATCAGCCGTCCGCTTGGCTGCGGACGCACCCAATGATCGGGATTTCGGAAGGCAGCGTGAGAGGCGCCGGGGAGGGCGCCTTGTGTCGAAATCCACAACCTTTTGTTGGGAATCAGGACATTCTCAGTGGGGAATAAAGTTGCATTGGCAACCGATCTCTGGCTAAGTCACTGATAGTTGTCTGAAGACTGACGAAAACCGCCGACAGTGAGAGGAATGTGCACCTCCCCATCTAGTTGCATGAGCAATCATGCCCAAAGAAGTGCAGATTTGACG
>JAKRSE010000312.1 GCA_022402505.1 Fimbriimonadaceae bacterium
GTCCAGCCGTGTGAGGTCGGCCAGGGCGCGGCCGTCGCCCGTCTCGAAGCTGAAGGTCATCGCGACCGGCAGAGGTTCACTGATCCCCGATGACTCGATGAGCAGGTAGTCGAACCGGCCTTCCGCGGCCAGTCGGCCGACCTCTTCCAGCAGGTCCTCGCGGAGCGTGCAGCAGATGCAGCCGTTGGACATCTCAACCAGGCGTTCTTCGGTGCGGCTGAGCCCGGCCTGGCCCTCGACCAGCCGGCCGTCGATGTTGACCTCACTCATGTCGTTGACGATGACCGCCACCCGGAGCCCTTCCCGGTTGCCGAGGACATGATTCAGGAGCGTGGTCTTTCCGGCGCCCAGAAACCCGCTGAGCACCGTGACGGGCAGTCGCTTCACCATAGTGCAATGATATTGCATTTGGTTCTCGGGTCCGGGACCGCAAGATTTGGACTCTCTCGCGCATGGTTCGTGTAGAATAGGAGGGTCCGGCCATGGTTCAACGGGGATTCAACCGGCTCAGCGGAGCGGTGTGGGCGGCGGCGACGCTGTCTCTGGCAGTCGGCGTTGTTGCGCCGACGGCGGCTCAGAAGTCGTCGGAGCCCGTTCCGGTCCGGACGGCCGAGCGGTTTGCGTCCAAGACCCTGCCGCTCATCAAGACCCACTGCCTCAGCTGCCACTCCGGTGAGTCGGCCCAGGGCGGGGTCCGATTCGACCTCATCCGTGAGGCGCGGCAGCTGCTCGACGACACCCAGCTGTGGGACCGAGCCCTGATCAACCTGCGCAACCAGACGATGCCTCCGGCGCGCAGCAAGATGCCGACCGAGGCTGAGCGGATGGAGCTGATCACCGGGATCCACACCGTGCTGCTCGCCGAGAGCCGCCCCGAAGATCCCGGCCGGGTGACGGTTCGGCGGCTGAACCGGTTCGAATACGGGAACACGGTGCGCGATCTGCTGGGCGTCGATCTCCATCCCGAGGAAGATTTTCCCAGCGATGATGTCGGCTACGGTTTCGACAACATCGGCGATGTCCTCAGCCTGTCGCCGCTCCATCTGGACGGCTATCTGCGGGCGGCCGAGAAGCTGGTAGCCGAGGCCCTGCCGGGCAGGCGGAGCGCGTCCGCCAAGCTGGAGACCGAGAAGTTTCAGGTTCAGGGAGGGGTCAACCTTCGCGGCGGTCAGCTCGTCTTCTTCTCGAACGGGACGGCGGGCGGCGAGCTGGTCTTCCCGAAGCGGGGCCGCTACGCTCTCCGATTTTCGGCCCACGGCACCCAGGCCGGCGGCGATCTGCCCCGGCTCATCGTCTCGCTCGACGGCCAAGGCATCGATGCGATCGACCTGAGGGGTTCGGAAGAGAATCCGGTCGAGTACGAGCTCCAGTTGGAGACCAGGCAGGGGAGGGCACGGCTCGACTTCGCCTTCGTCAACGACTTCTACGATCCGAACCATCCGGACGCCGGGCGCCGCGACCGGAACGCCTTCGTCAACGAGGTCCATCTGGTCGGGCCGATCGGGGACGCCTCCAATCTGACGCCCCTTCAGCGGGAGCTCGCCCCGACTCTCCCGGGAGCAGGGCAGGAGCGGGCGGCTGCCCAGAGGTCGCTCCGGCCGTTCGCTGAGAAGGCCTATCGCCGCCCCCTGACCGAGGATGAGTTCCGCCGGATCATGGGGCTCTATGATCGAGGTCTGCGACAGGGCGGCCACGACCAGGGGCTGCGGCTCGCCGTGACCGGGATGCTGGTCTCGCCCTCCTTCCTCTTCCGCACCGAGGCGGTCTCCGGTTCGGGGCCTGCCGGAGATCTGAACGGCTGGCAGCTCGCCGCCCGGCTCAGCTACTTCCTCTGGGGCACGCTGCCGGATGCCGAGCTTCGGCGGGTGGCGGCCGATGGAACCCTGACCCGGCCGGAGGTCTTGGAAGCTCAGGCCATGCGGATGCTGAAGGATTCCCGGTCGAATGCTTTGGCCGACTCCTTCGCCATGCAGTGGCTGGAACTCGGGCGGCTGCAGACCCGCCTGCCCGATCCGAAGCTCTTCCCCGACTGGTCGGACGGCCTCCGCAAGGACATGGTCGAGGAGACGCGACTCTTCTTCCTGGACATCATGCGGCGGGATGCTTCGATCACCGATTTCCTGACCGCCAAGCACACCTTCCTGAACGCCCGACTCGCTCGGCTCTACGGGGTCGGCGGGGTGACCGGCGATGAGTTTCGGCGGGTGAGCCTGGAGGGCACGCCCCGGTCCGGACTCCTGACTCAGGCCGGCATCCTCACCGTCACCAGCAACCCGACCCGCACCAGCCCGGTGAAGCGCGGCAAGTGGGTCTTGGACGTGATCCTGGGCGCTCCGCCACCGCCGCCCCCGCCTGGAGTGGCCGACCTGGTGGAGAAGGATGAGCCCGGTCAGCAGCCGTTGACCGTCCGTGACCGGACGGAGCTGCACCGGGAAGACCCGGCCTGCGCGGGATGCCATGCGAAGATGGACCCGATCGGCTTCGGCCTGGAGAACTTCGACGGGATCGGCCGCTGGCGGGAGAAGGACGGTTCGATGGAGATCGACGCTTCCGGCAAGCTGCCGGGCGGCGTGAAGTTCGACGGGCCTGAAGAGCTGGTCGAAATCCTCGTCGGTCGATCGGATGAGCTGGCCCGCACCTTCGCCGAACGGCTCTCCACCTACGCGCTGGGCCGAGGAATGCGCAACGCCGACCGGGGCTTCCTGGATTCGGTCGTGCAGAAGGCTCAGCGGGAAGACCTGAAGTTCAGCGCCTTTGTCCGCGCCATCGTCTCCTCCGACGCCTTCCGTCGCACGACCCTGACCCCCGACAAGAAACCATGAGCACCCTGGATCGACGCACTCTGCTGAAAGGCATCGGCACCGTGATGGCCCTCCCGGCGCTGGAGGCCATGCTTCCGAGCACGGCCCTCGCCTCCTCGGCTCCGGCCCAATCGACCGCCGTCCGGATGGCCTTCCTCTTCGTTCCGAACGGGATCAACATGGCGAAGTGGACTCCTGGTTCGGTGGGGGCTCTGGGCGAGCTTCCGGAGACCCTGCGACCCCTCGCGCCGCTCAAGTCGAAGTTCAACGTCATCACCGGCCTGGCCCAGATGAACGCCTTCGCCAACGGCGACGGCCCGGGCGACCATGCCCGCTCGGCTGCGACCTGGCTGACCGGAGTGCAGGCCCGCAAGACGGCCGGCAGCGACATCCGCGCCGGCATCAGCGCCGACCAGGTGGCGGCCCTCTCCAAGATCGGGCGGAGCACCAAGTTCCCCAGCCTGGAGATCGGCTGTGAGCGGGGTGCGATGGCGGGCGACTGCGACTCGGGCTACTCCTGCGCCTACAGCAGCAGCATCGCCTGGCGCACGGAATCGACCCCGGTCGCCAAGGAGGTGACTCCCCGGGCCCTCTTCGAGCGGCTGTTCGGCTCGGGCAATCCCGGCGAAGACGCCCAGTCGCTGGAGATGCGCCGCCAGGGCCGGGCGAGCGTCCTCGACTTCATCATGGAAGAGGCGGCTGCTCTGCAGGGCAGGCTCGGCGGCAAGGACCGGCAGAAGCTGGACGAATACTTCACCTCGGTTCGAGAGATCGAGCAGCGGCTGACGGCTCAGGAGAAGCGAACTGCCGATTCGGCTCTGGCCGGCGTGACCATCCCCGCTCCTGGAATTCCGATGGACCGCGGAGCGCACATCCGGCTGATGGGCGACATGATGATCCTCGCCTTCCAGGCCGATCTGACCCGCGTCGCCACCTTCATGTTCGCCAACGAGGGCAGCAACCGCCCCTACCGCGAGATCGGGGTGACCGACGGGCACCACGACATCAGCCATCACGGCAAGGACGGCTCGAAGCTCCAGCACAAGCAGCAGATCGACGCCTACCACGTGGAGCAGCTGGCCTACATTCTGAAGCGGATGAGCGAGATTCAGGAGCCGACCGGATCGCTCCTGGACAACTCAATGATCGTCTTCGGCGGAGGCATCAGCGACGGCGACCGCCACAACCACGACGACCTGCCGATCCTCTTTGCCGGAGGAGCGGGCGGACGGATGAAGGGCGGCCGGCACATGGTCTACGAGCCTCACACCCCGATGACCAACATGTTCATCTCGATGCTGGACTACATGGGCGTGCAGGTGGACAAGCTGGGCGACTCGACCGGCAAGCTCCAGGGTCTGTTCTGATCTTCCGCCCGTTCACCGAGGCGGATCGGGCCGAGTGCCTGAGGCTCTTCGATGGCTGGGTCGGGCCGAACTTCGGCGTCGTTGAGAAAGAGAGTTTCGACGGCTTCCTGACCGCGGCTCTGACCCCCGGCGGGCAGGAGGAGGAGATCGTCTTCGAAGTCGTGACCGAGGGCGGCGAGATCGTCGCCTGCGGAGGCTTCGAGGTCTTGGACGGCTGCGGCTATCTCTGCTGGGGGATCGTCGACCGTGGCCGGGCCGGGAAGGGACTGGGGCGGGCGCTTCTGGAACGGCGGCTTGAGCTTCTTCGGTCCTGGCCGGTCGGCTCGGTCTTCTCCGACACGGCGCCCGTCACGGAGAGGTTCTTTGCCCGCTTCGGCTTCGAGACCTTCTTTCGCCGGCCCGACCACTGGTCCCCCGGCATCGACCTCGCGGCGATGGAGCTCTCCCTGGACGGAACCCGGCGAGGCCCCGGTCGAATCCGCAGCGATGGCACCATCGGGTACCGGATCATTCCGCCGCCGGAATCGGCTGGCTGATGCGGCGGTCGTCGAAACCCTGTCTGGTGCAGCGGGACCCCAGCCCGTTGATCGACGGGTCCGGTCCGCTCCCCTGGGTCCGGAAGAGCTTCCCCCGGACCTGATCCTCGGGGCAAGAATTCAACCGCCTCAAGTTTGCAGAATTGAGCGTAAGCAGACGTGTGCCGCGATCTGGGATGTCATGGACTCTAGGGGTACTTGCGGCGGTCACCCTCGTATTGGGCGGCGCGATGCTCTTTGTGGCCGGCGAGACCGTCGAGGTCCGGGTGACCCGCAGGTGAAGAGGTCGGAGTACCTTCGGAGGCTGTTCCGCGAGTACCTCAAGGACAGCCGAAAAGTCCTCCTCCCATGGCACATTTGGGTGATCCCGGTGATGGCAGGCATTCTCGTTGTCCCGATCATCATTTCGCGGAACGCCGGCAATATTCGGGCATCCAATTGGCACGAGTCTCCGTCCGGAGAAGTCGAGGTCATCCTGACCCAAAGGCGGGACATACGCTGGGCCACCTGGGCCATCCTTGTTCTCCGTCCGGTCGGCCTTTCGCTCGAATCAACCAGGGTGGACCTGGGGCCCTGCGGCAGCAGAAGACCCGACCTCCGCTGGCTCTCCGAGCGTGAGCTTTTCGTGGACTGTCCGCAGCCGCTGCTTCCCGAGGCTCAGAGGCCTGGCTGGGATGGGACGACGACGGTTCAGGTCCGAGGTCACAGGTACCGGATCCGCCTTCGGTCTCCTGACTGATCGTCAGTTGTCTTCGGTCTCGTGGCCCATCATGTGGCGGACGGAATAGATCTGGCCGGCATGGTAGGCGACGTGGAAGCCCTGGTACTGGACCATGTTGCCCCAGGTTTCCCAGTGGGTCGGAGTCGGGTCGCCCGCGTCGTGTTCCGCAGCTTTGGCACGGGCCGCTTGGTGGATTCGGGCGACCTCGGCGATCGCCTGGTCGGCAGTCAGGTCCACCGAGACGGGCGCCTTGATCGAGTGGACGTAGTACTTGAACCGTGCGTCGATCAGCGGACTCTGGATTTCCAGGGAGGCGAGGTCGGCATCCCAGGCTTCGCCGATCATCCAGAGCGTCTGGGCGGTGGCGACGTGCCCGGCGATCTCGCCGACGCTGAGAAGACCCGGGTGGGGCCGCCGCCAGAGGTCGTCGCTGGGGCAGTTCTCCAGACAGATGGCAAGCTCCCGGTGGGCTTCATCCAATGAGCCGAGCAGAGTGGTCATGTTCATCGCCTTCCCATTCTGCCCTTCGCGAGACCCCACCACCAGGCTGTCAGAACGAGGAATCAGGAGTCTTCATGGTTTCTTCGGCCGGGGGAGGGCCGCGTCGAACTCCCCCTTCTCCAGCCGCGCCAAGACGTTGGGCTT
This sequence comes from Fimbriimonadaceae bacterium, assembly GCA_022402505.1. GTDB lineage: Bacteria > Armatimonadota > Fimbriimonadia > Fimbriimonadales > Fimbriimonadaceae > JAKRSE01. Next base: position 6,071 of record JAKRSE010000312.1, read on the forward strand.
CAGGTCGGTGAGGCCGGCTCCGGCCCGAGCGAGGGCTTGGTTGAAGATGGTCGAGCTGGACATGCCGATGATCGTCGGGACTCCCGCCTTGGCGGCTGCCTCCACGATGTCCTCGCCCTTCCACCCGCCCGGCAGTTCACGGTCGCAGAAGAGGACGGCGACGCGGCTCCAGGGCAGATCGACGGGAGGCAGACCGCCGCCCGGCGTCGAGCCCAGAAAGCCTCTCCCGTGAGCCTCTTCCGGGTGCGAACAGGCGTGGACCTCGACCTCGCGCGACTTCAGGGCTCGGACGGCGCGGACGAGGGCGGAGGGATTGTCCTCCACCACCAGAGCCACCCGAGACCGGGTCAATTCGAGACGACCTCGCGGACGAAGATCGGCACGAGGTCGCGCATCTTCGCCAGCCAGAGCTTGATCGTTTCGGACCCCGTTTCCGGGCCTACGATCAGCTCGGAGACGAGGAACGGATCACCCTCACCGTCGATGTAGACCCGGGCGTGCTTCCGCTTGGAGTTGAAGTCGTTGATCCGGTTGAGCCCGACTCGGTTGGGCAGGTCGAAACCGACGTTGAACTGGAGGCTGCCCACCGTGCCTGGCGACACCCCCGGTTCCTGGTAGACCTGGGCGGCGACCCCGCCGAAGGCGAAGGTCAGGCTGAGGGTGCCGTCGTCCTCGCCCCTCTCTTCGGCGGCCGTTTCCAGGGCGAGCAGGGCGGCCTTGGTTCGGGCCGAGACCGATGCGGGCGCGCTGGATTGGACCGGGGCGCCTCCGGCCTGGATCAGAACCAGGCCGGAGGCGAGGACGGCGGCGAGATGGGAGGGACGCATGACTGCCTTCACTCTACTGCAGGCCGTGGTCAGCAGGCTTCTTCGGCGCGGAGCTCGGGCCGGAATCCGCTGAAGACGGGGAGGTAGAGGCTCCAGTCGTCGATCTGGATCGCACGGATGTACTGCTGAAGCGAGAGATACGGGATGAACTTCGGCCGTCGCGGCTCGGTCTTCAGCTTCATGTTGGCCTGTCGCGGGGTCTTGTCACCCTTCTTCAGGTTGCAGCGGCGGCAGCAGGCGACCAGGTTCTCCCAGGTGTGCGGCCCGCCCATCCACCGGGGAACGACGTGGTCGATGGTCAGATCGCGGGTGCTGCCGCAGTATTGGCAGCAGTAGCCGTCGCGGGCGAGGATGGAGTGGCGCGAGAGGCGGAGGGTCGGCAGGGGACGCCGGACCTGATAGCGCATTCTGACCACGGAAGGGGCCGGGTGGAGTCCGGCGGCGGTCCGGATCGGCGCCTCCTTCTCGTGCACCAGGTCGGCCTTGCCGCTGGAGAGCAGGCTGATCGCCCGGCGGCAATCGCAGACGTTCAGCGGTTCATAGTTGGCGTTCAGCAGGAGGACGTCGTGGCGGTTCATGCTCGAGCCTCCCGGCAGCGGATGGTCACGGCCGACGGGCGGAAACCCGGCCGGCTGAAACGACGGAGGCTCACGACCAACCGGCCGTGAGCCTCCCTGCCAGGCGAGTCCTCCCGCCCGGGTATCACGTCGCACCAGCTGGGAAGCCAGCGCGCCTCCTTGGATTGGATGCAGTTCATCAGCAACTCCTCCACCCTATACAAACGTCTGAATCGCGCGGGAAGGACCGGATTTTCCACAAGATTCACCGCAATTTCCTCAGGGCCGCTGGGGCCAAATTCTCAGCCGCTTGGGTACCATGAACCTGTGCGAGATGCGAGGGTGAAAGGGACTTTGCCCAGGATGTCGCTCCCAAGGAAGGGTTGAATGAACACCGTGTTTCTGATCAGGGGAGGCCACAGGCTGACCGGCACCATCAAATGTCCGGCCAGCAAGAATGCGGCCCTCGCCATTCTTTCCGCCGCCCTGCTGGTGGATGGGATTCTGGAGCTTGAGGATCTGCCTCAAATTTCCGACGTGCGCGTGAAGCTGGCGATGCTTCGCGACTTCGGCGCGACCGTCGAAGTCGAAGGGAACATCGTCCGGATCGACTGCCGCTCGCTGACCTGGAAGGGGGCCAATTCGGACCGATTCCAGGCGATCCGCACCGGCTTCTACCTGATCGGCCCGATGCTCGGCCGCTTCGGCCAGGCCGAGATTCCGCTCCCCGGAGGCTGCAACATCGGCGTCCGCCCGGTGGACTACCACCTGGAAGGGCTCAAACGGATGCACGCCGAGGTCTGGATCGACCGCGATCGCGGCGTCTACCGAGCCGAGGCTCAGGGCCTCAGTGCGGCCGAGATTCAGCTTCCGTTCCCCAGCGCAGGGGCCACCCAGCACTTGATGACCACGGCGATCATGGCCAAGGGCATCACGACGATCCGGAACGCCGCCATCGAACCGGAGGTCGTCCAGCTGGCCGACTTCCTCAAGTCCTGCGGCGCCAAGATCGTCGGAGCCGGAACCTCCACCGTGGAGATCACCGGAACCGGCCTGCTGCGCGGTTCGCGACACCGTGTCCCCGCCGACCGGATTCAGGCGGCCACCTATCTGATCGCCGGAGCCATCACGAAGGGCGATGTGAAGGTGACCGGGCTCGTGCCGGACGACAGCGCGTCCGTGGTCGATGCCCTGCGCCAGGCCGGCGTCAACATCGAAGCCGACGGCGAATCGATCCGCGCCTGGATCGACCGGGCCCCCGAGGCTCTTCCGGAGCTGCGCACCATGCCGCATCCCGGGTTCCCGACCGACGTTCAGCAGCCCTTCGGCGCCCTGATGTGCCTGGCTCACGGGACGACGAACGTGGTTGAGACGATTTACGAACGGCGTCACGGTCATGTGGCCGAGCTAGATCGGAAG
>JAKRSE010000032.1 GCA_022402505.1 Fimbriimonadaceae bacterium
GTGCGCGGCTGCATGGTCATCAAGCCGCACGGCTACGCGATCTGGGAGGAGATGCAGGCCGCGCTCGACCGTATGTTCAAGCAGACGGGCCACGTCAACGCCTACTTCCCCCTCTTCGTGCCCAAGAGCTTCCTCAGCAAGGAGGCCGAGCATGTGGACGGCTTCGCCAAGGAGTGCGCCGTCGTCACCCATCACCGGCTGATGAACGCCCCCGACGGCAGCGGGGTCGTGGTCGATCCGGAAGCGAAGCTGGAAGAGGAGCTGGTCATCCGCCCGACCAGCGAAACCATCATCTGGAACAGCTACAAGAAGTGGATTCAGAGCTACCGCGACCTGCCCCTGCTCATCAACCAGTGGGCCAACGTGGTTCGCTGGGAGATGCGGACCCGGCTCTTCCTCCGCACCGCCGAATTCCTCTGGCAGGAGGGCCACACCGCCCACGCCACCTATGACGAGGCCGAGCAGGAGGCGATGACCATGCTCGGAGTCTATCGCCGGTTCTGCGAGGAGTGGATGTGCGTCCCCGTGCTGCACGGGCTTAAGAGCGAGGGCGAAAAGTTCGCCGGGGCCGACCACACCTACTGCGTCGAGGCCCTGACTCAAGACCTCCGCGCGATCCAGGCGGGCACCAGCCACCACCTCGGCCAGAACTTCGCCAAGGCCTTCGATGTCACCTTCCAGACCAAGGAAGGGAAGCTGGACCACGTCTGGGCGACCAGCTGGGGAGTCTCCACCCGGCTGATCGGGACGCTCATCATGGTCCACTCGGACGACAAGGGCCTGGTCGCTCCGCCCCGGCTCGCCCCGGTCCAGGTCGCCATCGTGCCGATCGGCCGGGGAGACCAGCTGGAGCAGGTCATCGTCGCCGCCGAAAAGCTGGCCGCCGACATCCGCATCCAGGACTACCACGGCCGGTCGATGCGGGTGGTGGTGGACAAGCGGGAGAAGATGTCGCCCGGCTTCAAGTTCAACGACTGGGAGCTGAAGGGCGCGTGTCTCCGCGTGGAGATCGGCCCTCGCGACCTGGAGGCCGGCACCGTGATGGTCGCCCGGCGCGACGGGGGCGAAAAGCAGACCCTCGCCCTGGTCGACGTCGCGGGCTGGGTCGGCGGGGAGCTGGATGCCTTCGGTTCGGCTCTGTTCGAGAAGGCGGTCGCCTTCCGAGAGGCCAACACCCGGCGGGTGGACACCTGGGAGGAGTTCCATGCGGCCTTCGCGGGTGATGGCGGCGGCGGCTTCATCCTCGCCCACTGGGACGGCACCACCGAAACCGAAGAAGCCATCGCCGAAGCCACCAAAGCCACCATCCGCTGCATCCCCCTCGAACCCCTGGGGGCCGGCGACGACGAGCCGGGAGTCTGCGTGTTCTCAGGCCGCCCGAGCGCGAAGCGCGTCGTCTTCGCGAAGGCGTACTGAGGGGACACACCAGAAGACCTAACGAACGGTCCTCGGCTGGGGTTCAGCCGAGGACCGTGCCTTTCAATGTTGCCGCTTCAGGCCCGGCCGAGTCACACCGAGACCAGGTCTTCGAAGCTGGGGGCGAGGGCTTGGGCTTGGGGGGAATCGACCATTGAGCGGCCATTCTCGATGAAGTACTCGAACTCCTGGGGGAAGACCCTCAGGGCGGCGGCGACGGGCCAGGCGGCGGCGTCTCCCAGGCCGCAGAATGATCGGCCGTCCAGCTGCTTGGTGATGTCCAGCAGAAGCTCCATGTCGCCCGGCTGGCCGTTGCCGCGAACGATCCGCTCCATCACCTGCCGCATCCACTTCGTGCCTTCGCGGCAGGGGGTGCACTTGCCGCAGCTCTCCATGGCATAGAACATCGCGGTCCGCCAGATGAAGCTGACGATGCAGGTGTGCTCGTTCAGGAACATGCAGCCGCCGCTGCCGACCATCGACTTCACCTCGCTCATCTCCTCGTAGCCGATGACCGCCTTCTCGCAGGCTTCGGCGTCGATGATCGGCACCGAAGAGCCGCCGGGGACGCAGGCCTTGAGGGCGCCGCCCTTCATTCCGCCCGCCATCTCGAGCAGCTCCATGAGGGTGGTGCCGAACTCGACCTCGTAGTTGCCGGGCCTGTTGACGTGGCCGCTGACGCTGAAGATCTTGGTGCCTCGGCTGTTCTTGGTCCCCGCACCGAGCGTGGAATACCATTCGCCGCCCTTGGCCACAATGAACGGGGCGCAGGCGTAGGTTTCGACGTTGTTGATGACGGTCGGCTTGTCGAAGAGGCCCGCCACGGTGGGGAGGGGGGCATGGGGGAACTTGAGCCGGGGCATGCCGCGCTCGCCCATCAGGCTGGACATGAGCGCCGATTCCTCGCCGCACTCATAGCTGCCCGCGCCCATGTGGATGTGGAGATCGAAGTTCCAGCCCGTGCCGAGGATGTTCTGCCCGAGGAGACCGGCGGCATAGGCCTCGTCGATCGCGTTCCGGAGCGAACGGGCTGCGTCCACGAATTCGCCGCGAATATAGACATATCCGACATCCGCCTGGGTCGCGAATCCCGCCAGGGTCATGCCCTCGACCAGAAGGAAGGGGCAGGTCTCCAGCAGCTGCTTGTCCTTGAAGGTGCCCGGCTCGCCCTCGTCCGCGTTGCAGATCAGGTAGTGGGTCGTCTTCTTTTCCTTGGGGATGCCGTTCCACTTGATCCAGGTGGGGAAGCCGGCGCCGCCGCGTCCTCGCAGTCCGGAGGCCTTGATCTCGTCGATGATCGCCTGCCGCTCGCCCAGGACGGCCTTGCGGAGGGCCTGGTAGCCGCCCGTGGCCTCATAGCCCTTCAGGGTGCGATAGGCGGGGTCGTGCGAGTGCTCCAGAAGCAGCTTGAGTTCGGCCATCTGATGGTTGATTCTACTTGGTCACGCGGCGGGATGTCGTCACACCACCGACCCGGCCCGGGTCGTTCCCTCGGAAGGACATGCAACGCCTCGAGGGGGATCTGCGTCCAAACACTTGAGGGTTCACAGTTTCGGGCATTGTCCCACGCCCGTTGGGAAGAACATTTTTCATGGCCGCACAGCCCCTAGGTTCACCCTGGTCGATCACGGTCGAGCTCCCCGCCGAGCTGTTTCGAGTGTCCGAGGAGCTGGTTCAACGCGGCGCCTTTTTGGATACGGGAGATGTCATTCGGCATGCACTGCGCATGCTCGTGCAGGCTTCATCCACGCTGGACGACTTTCGCGTGATTGCCGGCACAACAGAGGAGATACTCGGCAAGCGAACCGTGCGCACGCACCCCGGAATCATCCTTCATCGGATGTCCGAGAGTGAGAAGGCGCGATTGGAAAGGAGCCTCCAGGACCTTCGAGACGGGCGTTTGGTTTCCGGGCCTGGCTCGTCCCTCGCTTCCGATCAGTGAGGTGGCCGTGAGGCGTCTGGCTTGGACCGAAAACGCTGACGAGGAGTGGAGGCTTTTTCGAGCCAGCATCCCAGAAGGGGATCAGCCGGATGCGGACGGGCTTGCTCGCTCCTTGATCGACCAGATCTCTGTCCTCCCTGTTTCAAGGCTGGACCGTTTTCTGCCGCTTGGAGGGCAAGACCAGGAATTGGGCAACGAATTCCTCTGTCTCGCCGGAGACGTTCAACAGGTCTGGCTGATGCTCGTGTTTGTCCTGACGCCTGATCCTGACCGGGACGGTGGCGAGTTGGCGATCA